>JADFNT010000356.1 GCA_022563215.1 Pseudomonadota bacterium | reverse complement strand
TTCTCTCTAAACACCTGTGCCTTGACCAGCCGTTCCGGATGAGACACCGTGCACACGGTAGCTCCCGCATCTCCTTATCGGCGCGAAATGTGCATCCCGTTGTACATAAGACGCCCGCCGACGGTTTCAGTTCCGAGGGTTTCCTTTCATTTGCCAAAACCGACGATTGGCTCGCAACCGAGTTGGGACGTCGTCGGTGTTACGAGCGGGCGTCAACACTCCACGCATCGAGGAGTCCCCACTCAGTCCCCAGCAAATGCGGTCTACGAACGGCTGCAACGGTCAAGAGTGGTCTTGTTGAGTCTGTTCGTAACCGCAGCATCTACCGGAGGTTATGAGTTAAGTCGTTGTCAAATCAGCACTTACGAAACAGGGGGACACGGAATTCGATTCCCCCCGCCCAATCACGTACGTCCAGCCATGGGAGCTGATTATTGATTGCTGGTGACCCCACGGAGCAAGCATATAGGCGTGAATCACGGCAACGGGGCCGTTCGCGATTGATTCGAACAGGGCGCTCGAATAGGATGACCGCTTCCGGGCCGGCGGCAACGGCGACGTCGCTTCCGGCCAAGGCATCCTTCAACTCGCCATACCCCTCCGGATCGGCAAGAACCGCCGTTTGTGGCTTTAGTCGCAGGGCCTGTTCGGCCAAAAGCTTGACATTGCGGTTCGCCGTCAGCGCCTCGACGACAAAATCGTCGAGGTTATTTTCAATCAGTTCGACGGTGTTTGAGCCGACCGAACCCGTGGACCCGAGTATGGTCACGCTTCGCGGACCGTTATCCGCTTCAGGTGACTTTTTCGCAGGGATCATGTTCATGTCAAAATGCCGCCTTTACCCAACGCGCCAATCACCGCGACAGCAACCGCCGCGGCCAACAGGCCATCAACGCGGTCGAACAAACCGCCATGCCCAGGAATGATGCCGCTGGTATCCTTTACCCTAAAATGCCTTTTGATCCAAGATTCAGCTAAGTCACCGGCTTGCGATATCAAGCCTATGGCGGCGCTCAACATGGCCAAGACCATAACACCATCCTTTTCCAAGATCACTGCCGTCAGTGCACCGACGATGCCGGCGGACCCCAATCCGCCCAGCAGGCCCGACCAGGTTTTGTTGGGGCTGATGACGGGAGACAATTTTGCCCCCCCGATCAGCCGGCCGGCGCCATAGGCCGCCGTATCGGTCGCCCAAACCACCGCCAACAACCACAACAGGGTTTCCATGCCGGTTACGGGGTCTGATCGCAGGTGAATAAGGGCGCCGCAAGGCACGATAATGTAAAAAAGCCCGCCCAAAAGCCACATTATCCGACCGCCGCAAAGACGGTTCCATTCCCAGGCCAGGATAAGCGCCATCAAGCCGACGACGAATTCAAAAAAAGGCGTTCCGAAATAAACCGCCGCAAGAACCCCGGGCGCGAGAACGACGGCTGAGACGGTGCGCGCTGCCAGGCCCGAGTGGGTGGGGTCACCCGCCTGTAGCGCCATATCGGCGTTCACGGCTACGGTATTCCTTTAGGGCGTTTTCGAAGTCTTGACCGGAAAATTCGGGCCACAGGGTGTCGATAAAAATCAATTCGGCATAAGCCAGTTGCCAAAGAAGGAAATTGCTGATCCTTTCTTCGCCGCTTGTCCGAATGAGAAGGTCCGGATCCGGCATATCGGCGGTAAACAAACGTTCGGCGAATTCGGTTTCGTCGATGTCATTGATGTTCAGGCGTCCCGCCGCGACATCTTCGGCGACCCGGCGTGCGGCTTGGGTGATCTCGGCCCGTCCGCCGTAGCTCAGAGCAATGGTCAACGTGAGGCGCGAATTACCCGCGGTAAGCTTTTCGGCGTTTCCGATCAACGACTGGATGTCCGGATCCAGACGTTCGCGCTCTCCGATCATCCTGAATCGAACGCCCTCTTCATTGAGTTCCTGGATTTCCTTCTTGAGATAAAACCTCAACAGCCCCATGAGGTCCTTGATTTCGCTCGCCGGACGTTTCCAGTTTTCGGAAGAAAACCCGAACAGGGTCAGATAGGACACCCCCATGGCCGTCGCCGCCTTGACGGCGTTCTTGACCGCCACGGCCCCTCGTTGATGGCCGACGGTTCGGGGCAGGCCCTGGGCTTCCGCCCAACGTCCGTTGCCGTCCATGATGATGGCGACATGGACCGGAGGCGGAGGCGCCGTATCCTTTTGCAGTGAGGCGGCTTTCATGCCACTAAACCTGTGTTATTTCCTGTTCCTTGTTGGCCAACGCTTCATCGATCTTGCCGACGTATCGATCAGTCAGTTGCTGAATTTCGTTGGCGTAATCGTGGTGTTCGTCCTGGGAAAGGTCGCCGTCTTTTTCGGAACTTTTCAGGTCGTTCATGGTATTGC
>JADFNT010000355.1 GCA_022563215.1 Pseudomonadota bacterium | reverse complement strand
TCATCATCACGCCCGAGGAAACCAACACCCTGCTTCTGTCCGTCCCCGGGATGGAGACCCGTTTCTATCAGTCCTTGGCGCTCAGCCTGTCCAGGCGGCTCAGGGAGACGACGGAAAAACTCATTTCCTAGCCTCCGGGGCCTCCGATGGCTTGACGGCGATGACCCTGTCGGCGAGGCGCCGGGGGAAAACCCTCTCCTCGATGGCGATCCCCTGGGCCGCCAGGTGATTTCGGGTCCTCGGCGACACGGTGCCGGTGATCCACAGCGCCGGCGACCGCGCGCCGGGGACCGCGCGCCGTCGGGAAAGGCCCCGATCATCCGGGCCGACTTCGGCGTCCACACCACGTAATCGGCAAGCGCCGGCAGGATCATCCTGCCGTCGGCATCCTCGAAGAACGCCACGCCGCCGCTGACGACCATGCGCGCCACCCTCCGCGCCTGCTGATGGTAGGCGCCCATGATTTCGGGCCGTGCGCTGAAAGAACAGGGCCTCGTTCTCGTTTTTGGCGCTGTTGGCCAGGCGCACGTAATCGGCCCGGCCGGCAACATTTTCCATGGCCGCCAAGCCGTGAACCAGCAGCGTCTGGTGACGCACCGAAAACTGGGCATGGAACAGGAAGGCGTCGGCCTCCTCACCCTCGATGCCCATGGCCGCCAAGTGCTGGGTGTTGATGTTGGTGAGGCTGGTGGGCGACTGCTCGCGAAGCAGGCTTTCGGACGCCGTCGCCATTTCAACGGCGCTGATGGCCACCCCGACACCGCCCGCCGTGGCCGCCGAAATGGCCAAATCGATGGTCGCGTTGCCGGCGAAACCGGCCCAGGCGAGATCGCCGAGTTCCTGTTGCAAAAACCGGTTCGACGAATAAGGGTCGACGCCGAGTTCGAAAGCCAGCTTGCGCTTGGTCTTGTTGTAGCCGATCAGGTCCTTCAACAAACTGCTGTCTTCCTCGCGGCCGCTGTCCTTGCCCAGGTTCTTGATCGCCGAAAAGACATCGCTGACCAGTTGCTTGGTCCTGTCGGCAAGGTTCCCCAGCGTCTGGATGGGTTTGGTGATCGCCTCCTTCGAGGCTTCGAAGGGGCTGACGATGGCATTCTCCAAGCCCTTCATATAGGCGTCGGTCTTTTTGATCTTGCGGATGGCGGCGATGGCATCCATCTCTCGCGCCCGCTCCATCACCATGGCGTCGCCGTAGGCCTCCATGGTTCCGAACGGCGAGGTTACTTTGTATCGGTTCATGAAGCCGTCGTTTTGGGCCCTGGGATCGATCGTGTAATGGGTCCCCCTGACCCGGCCAGGGCCCAGGACATCGGCGGCGTTGAAAGCCGGCGGGGCCTCGAAGTCGGCGGCCCGGGCGGTCCAGGCCAACGGGCCGAGGGCGGTGGCGGCGGCGAGAAGGGCCGTGAAAAATCCCAGGCGGACGCGCCACAGAACATCCATGATATTCGTGGTCCTTTTTTAAGATTGGCTTGTTTTAGGCGGGGAGGGGTCTATTTCGACGTCATCACCCAGACGCCGTCCCAATCCTTGGGCGGCTCCGCCTTCAGGTGTTCGCAGCGTTCGATATAGATCTGCGCCAGCTTGTCGCTCTCGTTGGCCTGGATGGCTTCCTTGAAGCGGCCGATGCCCTTGTCCCAATTGCCGGCGCGGTATTCCTTCACCCCTTCGTTGAAGTAGTTCACGTTGTCCATCAGGTTCGGGTACGTCTCTTCGGTGTGGTAGTCCAGCACCTCGTAGACGCCGACCGGTTCGGTCTTGCCCTTGACCACGACCATGTCGATGTCGCGCAGTTTATACGTTCCCTTCAGCTTGGCCTTGGTGAATTCGCTGATGAGGACGCGGGCCGAATACTGCTTGCAGGCCGATTCCAGCCTTGCGGCCAGGTTCACGCCGTCGCCGATCATGGTGTAATCCATGCGCTTGGGCGAGCCGATGTTGCCCGACACCACCATGCCGGTGTTGAGCCCGACGCCGTGGTCGACGGGGTCTTCGCCGCGGGCCTCGCGTACCACGTTCCATTCCCAAAGCTCGGTAATCATGGCGATGGCGGCTCTGACGGCGCGGTCCTCGTCGTCGTCGTGGGAGACGGGGATACCGAAGCCGGCCATGATGGCGTCGCCGATGAACTTGTCCAGCATGCCGCCTTCCCGCGTGATGATGTCGACCATGATGGTGAAATATTCGTTCAACATCTTCACCGTGCCCTGGGCGCCGAGCGCCTCGGTGATGGTGGTGAACGAGCGTATATCGGAAAACAGCACGGTGATTTCCGAGCTTTTACCGCCGAGAAATTCCTCGCCGCCGCCGTCGCTCATCAACTGGTCGGCGATGCCCGGGTCCATGTAGCGCGACATGGTGGACTTCATCCGCTTTTCG
>JADFNT010000354.1 GCA_022563215.1 Pseudomonadota bacterium | reverse complement strand
CCTATGCTCCCAGGTGGCGGCCGACCCTGAAAATTCCTTATGTCAAAAACACCAAATTTCATTTTCCCGGGTCCCCCGGCCCGTCGGGCGTTTTGGCGGCGCGAATAGTCGGGATGATGGCCGAAAACGGCGATTGGGAAGACTCCTCTCCGGCGGAAAGGGAACACCTTCTGGCGGAAGTGATCGGCATTGCCCATGCCGGCCGTAATCGCTGGCTCCGCAATGACGGCTCTCTAGCCGTCGATTCCGCGAGCCTGATTTCGGAGGATAGCCTCGAAAACCTGATTTCCGGCTTCAAACCCGAGCGTCACGTGTCTTTCGGGAATTCCGGGGGCCCGCCGGGGGAGAATCCCGACTCCTCCACGGGAACGGGGTTTGTCATCGTTGACCGCGAGGGATCGGCCGTCGCCTGTTCCCTGACCCTCAACAATCTTTTCGGCGTCGGAAAGGTCGCCCAGGGCATGGGTATTTTACTGGGGGCCCTGCCGGGGCCGCGTGGCCGCGGCCCGGATTCATTGTCGGCGATGCTGCTGATCAACAATATCCACAACATCTTTTATTTTGGCCTTGCCTCATCCGGCGGGGCCGTGGCGCCGAGCGCCCTTGCCGGCGTTGCGACGCGTACGCTTATGGGAAGAAAAGAGGAATCCCTGGAAATGGCGCTGGCCGCCAAGCGTCTCTATAACAGCGGGAGTCCGGATTTGACCTATTACGAACAAGGCATGGACACTTCCATTATCGACGACTTGTCCAAACGGGGGCATCGGTTGAGCCCGGTACCCGCCCTGGGAAAAGTAAATGGGATTTTCTGCTCGACCGGGGTTCCCAGCGAGAAAGGCCCCTCCTGTTCCATGCGGCCCGATCCGAGAGGATTCGGTCTGGCGGTCGGCGCCGAATAGGGCCGGGCCCGCACCATGGTCCTCAAGGTCGCCAAGCGCGGAACCATCCCGCCGTTCATCGTCATGGACGTCATGCGGGAGGCTAACGAGCGCGAGGCCCAGGGCGAGGACGTGCTGCACCTGGAGGTGGGACAGCCCGGAACCGGCGCCCCGGGGCCGGTCCTGGAGGCGGCGAAAGCGGCGCTGGATGAAGACCGCCTCGGGTACACCGATGCCCTGGGCCTGCCGGCGTTGAAACGCCGCATTGCGCGGCATTACCAGGATGCTTATGGCCTTGAGGTCGATCCGGAACGGGTCATCGTCACCACCGGGTCGTCCGGCGGGTTTGTGCTGTCGTTCCTGGCCGCTTTCGATGCCGGTGACCGGGTGGCGTTGTCGAGCCCCGGTTATCCCGCCTACCGGAATATCTTGAGAGGCCTCGGGTGTGAAGTGGTGGATATACAAGCCGGGCCCGACACCAACTTTCAGCCGACCCCGGAATTGATCGACCGCGCCGTCCACGACTCCGCCGCCGCCATCGACGGCTTGATCATCGCCAGCCCGTCGAACCCGACGGGAACCATGATCCACGCCCGGGAACTGAAAGAGCTGATCGGGTATTGCGCCGAAAACGGCATCCGCCTGATTTCGGACGAAATCTATCACGGCATTACCTATGGCAAAAAGGCGGAAACGGCGCTTCGCCATACGGACGATGGCATCGTCGTCAACAGCTTCTCCAAGTATTTTTCCATGACCGGCTGGCGTCTCGGATGGATGGTCGCGCCCGAGGAACTGCTACGGTCCTTCGAGTGCCTGGCGCAGAACCTTTTCATTTCGCCGCCGGCCCTTTCCCAGCACGCCGGGATCAAGGTTTTCGACTGCGGCGACCAACTAGAGGCCAACGTCGCCCGGTACGCGGAAAACCGCGGGCTGTTGTTGGAAAAACTGCCGGCGGCGGGTTTCGAAACCCTGGCCCCGGCCGAAGGGGCCTTTTACATCTATGCCGATATCGCCAACCTGACCAACGACAGCCAGGATTTCTGCAAACGCATGCTGGCCGAAACCGGGGTCGCGGCAACGCCCGGGGTGGACTTCGACCCCGAGCGCGGCAACCATTTCTTGCGCTTTTGTTTTGCCGGCGAGACATCGGACATGGCCGAAGCCATGGACCGTCTCGGCCGTTGGCGGCGTTAGGACCCGGCCCTTCGCAGGCCCGCTTATTTAGCCGGCTTGTTCCACCACCCCTTGCGGCCCTGAGATTCTCCCGGCGCCTGGTTTTCGCCGGCCACGCCGCCGATATTGATGACATTGGTTTTTGCGCCGCCGCCGGGGGATTTTGCGGCGTCGTCGCCGGGGGTTTTTGCGATGTCGCCGCCGGTCGACGCGGCGGCCTGCCTGGCCGGGACGGAGGGTTTCGCCACCGTTGCCGGAGGGCTGGCTTCATCGGCAGTCTGGATGGGGATATTAATGACGGTCGTTCCCCCGGCCGGCTTGGCCTCT
>JADFNT010000353.1 GCA_022563215.1 Pseudomonadota bacterium | reverse complement strand
CGTCCAGGGATTCCCCAAGGGACTCCATCGGCCCGGTGTCGGCGCCGGAAACGTAGAACCGGGGGCCGGGCCCGCCGCCCGGCCTGGCGCCGATGATCCCGGCGTCGATGAAAGGCGCGCCGGCGGCCTCGATCACCTGGGCGATGTCCCGGGCCGTCCCCGGCGAGACGGCGTTGCAGTCCACATAGACGGGCCGGGCGCCGCTTCGCCCCATCGCCGCCGCCATGTCGCGGGCCAGCCCCAACGCCGCCGCCGGCGGCAGGATGGACAGCACCATCGAGGCCTCGGCGGCCACGGCCTCGAGGCTGTCGAGGTCGCGCAGGCCCCCGGTTTCGGCCAAGGCCCGGGTGCGCTCGCTGCGCCCGGCAAGGCAGGTCACGACGTCGTATCCGGCGTCGGCCAGCACCCGGCCGACGGCGTGGCCCATGTCGCCGGGCATGAGGACGGCAATGGTGCCGGTGGTCATGCCAGTGGTCATATCGGTCCGCTTTCGCAAAGGCGGCGACGGTCGCCGATCGGGAGGCCGCCGTCAAGGGGGCGGGAATTTTCAAGATTCATCAAGATTCATACGGTTCATACAAATTTAAACCCCTTTCACATCTCCTTCATACGACTTTAACGCCGCCGTTTTAAGAATGGATGGACCAAACAGGATGTTGACGAGGAGGCGGCCCCATGGCCAAAAAAAACCATCATGATTGTCGAGGACGACGTGCTGCACATGAAGTTGTTCAACGACGTGCTTGAATCCCGGGGCTACCGAACCCTTCGGGCCACCGACGCCGATTGCGCCGTTCCCTTGGCCCGCCAGCACCACCCCGATCTGATCATTATGGATATCCGGCTTCCTTTCGTTTCCGGGCTGGAATTGCTGAAATGCCTGAAGGACGAAAACGACCTGAAAGACATTCCCGTCATCGCCGTCACCGCCCTCACCGACGATTGGGATGAGGACGAATACCTTTCCCGTGGGTTCGACGCCTACCTGGCCAAGCCTATCGCCATTTCGAATTTCCTCAAGACCGTCGCCGGTTTTTTCGATCCAGTTCCCCTTGAAGCCCGCCAGTGCGCCTGATCCCGGTTTGCCATCCCGAACCCTCTCCGACCCTGCCTAGAATTGGCGCTTCATGCGGGCGTCCAGGGACATCGGCCCGCCGCCCCGGACCGCGATCGCCAACGCCACAAGCCCCCAAAACAGTGGATATTCGAAGCCGCCCTTGATCCACAGGAAGCCGTTGGCGGCGTGAACGTAAAAGGCCGCCACCGCCATGAAGCCGGCCACCAGCACCGCGACCGGCCGGGTGAACAGCCCCAGCGCCAGGAGGGAGCCGCCGACGAGCTCCAACAGCGCGATGTAGAGCGCCAGAGGATAGGCCGGCTCGAGGCCGATCTGGGCCATGAACCTGGCCGTTCCCTCCAGGCCGCCGCCGATCAGCTTCATCCAGCCGTGGGGCACCAGCATCAGCCCCACCGTCACCCTTACCAAAGGCCAGGTATAAGGCGTCAGCTTTTCGTATACGCCGCCCAGGGCCGGGAAGTAGAGTTCCGGCCCGCCGGTTTCGCTTTCGGTCATATCCATTGCCTCCTTGTTTGCCGGCCTCACATCGGCTGGCTCGACAGCCTGTCCTTGATGAGCCCGAAAAATTTGTCGCCGCCTCCGTCGCCTTGATAATGCCAGCCCAGGTGCCGGCCGCAGCCCCGGCACAGGGCGAAGGACCAGAGATAGCCTGGAAACCACGTGTGATCGCCGGTCGGATCGCCCTCGGCCGATGCCCCGGGGGCGTCGGAGAAGCAGACCAAGAGGAAGGTATGGCCGGCCGGGTTGGTGAATACCCGTTCCGCCCCGCCCATCAGGATTTTCCACCGCCCCCGCGTCACCAGATGCCCGCAGCCGGCGCAATAAAGCGCATCGTCGGTCTTTTCTTCCGATTCGACCGGGTTCACGGTCTCGGGCGTGATTTGGAGCATCGGCCCGTCCTCGCCTCTATGTAAGTCCCTGTCCGGGCTTGCGCCCGTCCTCGCCTCTTGTAGGGTCGGCTTATTGTCGGACTGGGGCGGGGGTCAAGGCAAGGGGGTGGCGGGAACGGTCCTCACCCCGACAGCTTCTTCCTCAACAGCTCGTTGACCATCTTCGGGTTGGCCTTGCCGCCGGTCGCCTGCATCACCTGGCCGACGAACCAGCCGATGGTCTTTTCCTTGCCGTCCCGGACGTCGGCGGCCTGGTCCGGGTTCTCCGCGATGACCTTATCGACGGCGGCCTCGATCTCGGCCCCGTCGGTGATCTGCTCCAGGCCCTGTTCCTCGACGATGTCGGCGGCATCCTTGCCGGTGGCCATCATTTCCTCGAACACATCCTTGGCCATGCGGCCCGAGATGGTGCCGT
>JADFNT010000352.1 GCA_022563215.1 Pseudomonadota bacterium | reverse complement strand
GTTGGGGAGATCGGTATAAAGTAAAACGACCCCCCTACTTCGTCTGCTTGAGCACCCAGGCCGGGATCAGGGCGGCGACGAAGACCAGGGCGATGACCATGAAGGCATCCTGGAAGGCGAAGGTGCTGGCCTGGGCGTTGATGACCTGGCCCAGGTAATCGAGCGCCCCGGCCTGCTGCATGGCTTCGGGCACGCCCGATTCCGACAGCAATCGTTCGATCTTGTCCATCAGTTCCCGGGTCAGGCTGTTGGCCGCGGTCTGGGTGGCGGTCAGCGCTTCGGCGTGGACTTCGGTGCGCTGTTCGATCACCACCACCAGCCCGTTGACGCCGAAGGCGCCGCCCAATTGGCGGGTGAAGTTGTAGGTCCCGGCGCCCTGGTTGAGCCTTTTGCTGGGAATCGCCTTCATCGCCGCCGAGCCCATGTTGGGCATCACCAGGCCGAGGCCCAGGCGGCTGCCGACGGCGAACAGCGCCATCATCAGGAACGGCGTGTTGACATCGGACCCGGCGAGGAAATAGGCCGCCAGCGCGAACGCGGCGATGCCGATCATGATCGGCTGGTGTTCGGGCACCACATCGGCGAGCTTTCCAGAGAACGGGATCATAATTACCAGCAACAACCCCGCCGGCACCAGCACCAGGCCGGCCCGGGTGGCGGTGAAGCCCTGTACCGTCTGGGTGAACACCGGGATCGCGTAGTTCGACGCGAAGTTGCCGGCGCCGAAGGCAAACGCGATGGCCATGGCGGCGGCGAAGCGGGGATTGAGAAAAAGTTTGAGATCGAGAATCGGCGAGCGGGTCCGGGCCTGCCAATAGACGAAGGCGACGGCGGTCGAGAACCCGACGGCGAACAACATCACGATATCGTTCGAACCCCATCCCCAGCGTTGTCCGTTGCCGAGCCCGGTCATCAGGCACACCAGCGCCGTGCACAAAAGCGCGAACCCGGCCCAGTCGAATTCAGGCAGCCGGCGCGGGAATTTCCTGCCCGGCATGAACATCAGGCCCATGACGAAGGCGACGGCGACCAGCGGCAAGGGGATCAGGAAGATGTCGCGCCAGGTCATGGCGTCGATGGTGATGCCGCCCACCAGGGGCCCGAAGCTGGGCGCCAGGGTCACCCCCATGCCGTAAAGCCCCATGGCGAAGCCGCGGCGGTCGGCGGGAAACACGGTGATGATGGTGGCCATCACCAGCGGCTGAATGACGCCGGCCGAAAAGCCCTGCAGGATGCGGCCGACGATCAGCACCTCGATGGTCGGGCTGGCGGCGCAGATCAGCGACCCGATGGTGAAGACGACCAGGGTCATCGAAAACGTGAACCGCTGTCCGAAGGCGGTCACAATCCAGGTATTCAAAAGCTGGCTTGCCACCATCGCCGCCAGGAACGCCGTCGATGCCCACTGCGCCAGGTCCTGGCCGACGCCGAAGGCGCCCATGATCGACGGCACGGCGACATTGACCATGGTCGCCGACAGGATCATCAACATGGCGCCCAACAGGCCGCCGATGGTTACCAGCCAGCGGTAACCCGGCCCATAGCGGGCGAAATGCTGCTCAACGGTCTGAGTTGCGGACGTCAATGTAGATTTCGACCATCATGCCCGGGCGCAACAGGCCGTGCTGCTGATCGATGGCGATGCGCACGGGCAGGCGCTGGGTTATTTTGGTGAAATTGCCGCTCGGGTTGGGGCTCGGCAAAAGCGCGAATTCGCTGGTCGTGGCGTTGCCGACGCTCAATACTCGGCCCTCGAAGTCGGTGTCCGGATAGGCATCGATGCTGACCTCGACCTTCTGGCCGACCTTAAGCTTGCGGATTTCGGTTTCCTTGATGTTGGCCTCGATCCAGATTTTCGACGGATCATGGACCATCGCCAGACGCTGCCCCGGGGTCACGTATTCGCCGACCTTGACGAAGGTCTTGTCGACAACGCCGGTAACCGGGCTTTTGATGATGCGATCGTCGAGGTCCAGCTTCTGGTGTTCCCGCTTCACCATAAGCTCGGCCTTACGGTGCTTGAGCATGTTCAGGTCGCCGTCCAGCACGTCGAGGCGTGAGCGTTCGGCCTCGGCTTCCTCAAGCTTCGCCCGGGCCGCCTTCAACTCGGCGGCGGCGATCTGGTGCTGGCGCTCGATCTGCTGTTCGGCGTTATCCGCCTGGTCAAGCTGGCGGCGCGAGAAGACCTTGCGCTCGAACAACTTCTGGGCCCGCTGATGTTCCCGCTTGGCGAGCTTCAACTGCGGCTCCAGGGACGATACCACGACCTTGGCGGCCTCCCACTGCGACAGTTCGGACGAATAGCGGCTGGTGGTCTGTTTGTCGATAAGCCGCCGCTCGGCCTCCAGGCGTTCACGCTCCGCACCCAAGCCCAGAAGCTGCGCCGCCATTTCGGACAG
>JADFNT010000351.1 GCA_022563215.1 Pseudomonadota bacterium | reverse complement strand
TGCGAAGGTCAGGGGTTCGATTCCCCTCGGCTCCACCACCCTGCTTCGCCAAGGCTTCGCAGGGTTGTTTGCAACCCAAGAAGGCTTGTTGCGAACAGGAGTGCCCTCCGAAGCTTAAGCGATGGAGGGCCCTTGCTATGTATTATATTTACCTCTTGGAGAGCCGCAAGGCCGTGGGTCAGCACTACGTCGGACTTTCGTCCGATTTGAAACACCGGTTCGCTGAACACAATGCTGGAAAATCGCCCCATACGTCGAAGTTCGCACCATGGCGCTTGGTGACCTATGTCGCGTTTTCGAATAAGAGAAGGGCTTCCGATTTCGAGCGCTATCTGAAATCCGGATCTGGGCACGCTTTTGCCAATAGGCGCCTGTGGTAAAGGCCTTCACCCCTGCCGTTCGATGCGCTCCATATCGTCGTCGGAAAGGCCGAAGTGGTGGCCGATCTCGTGGATCAGCACGTGGCGGATGACGTGGGCCAGGTCTTCGCCCGTTTCGCACCAGTAATCCAGGATCGGGCGGCGGTAGAGGAAGATCATGTCGACGTCCGGGCACGGGTCGGAAACGCTTTTGCGGTCGAGCGAAACGCCCTGATAGAGCCCCAGCAGGTCGAACGGGCTCTTAAGCCCCATGTCGCGCTCGGTTTCCGGGTCGGGGAAGTCGGCGATGCGGATGACCACGCCGGTGACGTGGGGGGTGAGCTCGTTCGGCAGGGTCTTGAGCGCCGCCTCGGCGATGGCCTTCAGTTCGTCCAAGGATGGGGGCGAGGCCAGGGGCGAGAATGGGGTTTTCGTCATCGGCGGACCTTAACGCCGCTTGAACCCAACGCCAAGCACGCTTAAGTCGAAGAACGAAACCAGGGAAGGGGAAAACGCCATGGCCGAGAAACTGAGCGAAGCGGAACTGAACGGGGCGCTGGAGGAACTGTCGGACTGGACCCGGGTCGACGACCGCGACGCCATCGAAAAGACCTTTAAGTTTGGCGATTTCGAGGCCGCCTTCGCCTTCATGACCAAAGTCGCGGCGAAGGCGGAGGAAATGAACCACCACCCGGAATGGTTCAACGTCTATTCGACCGTCGAGGTGACGCTGGCCACCCACGATGCCGGCGGGGTCACGGCGCTCGACATCACCCTGGCCAGGTTCATGGACGAAACCGCCGGCTGAGGGCTGGCGGCCCGGGTTGCGCCGCAATACCCCCGATTCCATACTGCCGCAAGGAGAGGACGCCGATGAGCGAACCCTTGTGGCAGCCGACGGACGACCAGGTCCGCCGAACCAACATGGCGGCGTTCATGACCCGTGTGACCGAACAATGGAGCGCCGACGTCCCCGACACCGACGCGCTCCATCGGTTCTCCATTACCGAGCGCGAGAAGTTCTGGCAAAGCGTCATCGGTTTCGCCGGCATCACCGCCGAGACGTGGGGGAAAACGGTGCTGGTCGACGCCGACTCGATGCCCGGCGCCCGGTGGTTCCCCGACGCCAGGCTGAACTTTGCCGAAAACATGCTGAAACGCAGGAGAGGCGGCGAGGCCCTGGTGTTTTGGGGCGAGGACAAGGTCAAACGCCGTCTCACCCACCGCCAACTCTACGACCGGGTCTCGGTGCTGGCCCAGGCGCTGGCGGGCTTAGGCCTCCAACCCGGCGACCGGGTCGTGGGTTTCCTTCCCAACATGCCGGAAACCATCGCCGCCATGCTGGCGGCGTCCAGCCTCGGCGCCGTATGGTCGTCGTGCTCGCCCGATTTCGGCGTCAGCGGGGTGCTCGACCGCTTCGATCAGATCGAGCCGAAAATCCTGTTCGCCGCCGACGGCTACCGCTACAACGCCAAGCGCCACGACTGTCTGGCCAAGACGGCCGAGATCGCCGCCGGCTGTCCGAGCATCGAAAAGGTGGTGATCGTCCCCTATGGCGACGAGGACGTGAGCGCCGAAACTGTTTCCCAGGCCGTTCCCGGCGCGGTGTCGTGGGACGATTTCACCGCCGGGTTTACCCCCGGCGACATCAATTTCAGGCAATTGCCGTTCGAGCATCCGCTCTACATCCTGTTTTCGTCGGGCACCACGGGGAAGCCCAAGTGCATCGTCCATTCTCAGGGCGGCGCGCTGTTGAAGCACGCCTCGGAACAGATTCTCCATTGCGACATCCATGAAGGCGACCGGGTGTTCTTCTTCACCACCTGCGGCTGGATGATGTGGAACTGGCTGGCGTCCGTGGTCGGCTGGGGGGCGACGGTGCTGCTCTATGACGGCTCGCCCTTCCATCCCGACCCGAACGTGCTGTTCGATTACGCCGACGCCGAAGGGATGACGCTGTTCGGCACCTCGGCCAAGTTCATCGACGCCATCGCCAAGGCGGGGATCGAACCGGCCAAGACCCACGGCCTGGGCGCCTTGAGGA
>JADFNT010000041.1 GCA_022563215.1 Pseudomonadota bacterium | reverse complement strand
CGCTTACCTCAAAATTGCCAGCTTCTCGAGAAAGACCAACGACCAGTTTGAGAAAGCTCTCGAAATTGCCAAAAAAAATAAAGCGAACGCCTTCATATTGGACCTTAGAGAAAACCCGGGCGGGCTTCTTGTTCCGGACCGGGACAAGCTGGTTTACGACCGCATGCAGGGCAAATCCGCCGGCCCGGGAGAAGCCGGGGGCGCAAGCGGTGGGGCGGAGCGGCTGTTGCCGCCGCCCGAACAGCCGCTTCCCAGGCCGGCTCCCAAAAAAGAAGTGGCCAAGGAGACTCCGAAAACGAAGCCGGTGCCCGAAGTGCCGACGGTCAAGGACGTAGCGGCGGCAAAACGTCCGCCCCCGCCGCCGCCGCCCCAGGCGCCCATTTCGTCCACGGCCGTGGAAACCAAAACCCCCGCCCCGGCGCCGATCAAGACCAAACGGGAATCGGAACCGAAAGTGGAAAAACTGACTCCACCGGCCAAAACCGAAAAACCGGTGGCCAAACCGGCCCCCAAACCTGAACCGAAGCAGGCCGCCGCGCCGAAGCCGGCCCCCGAACTTGCATCGTCCGCTGCCGCCCCCATTCCCAGCGGTCGCACGTACCTGGTGCAGCTTGCCGCCGCCCGGTCGCCGCAAGGCGCGCGAAGCGAGTGGGAACGGCTGCGAAAAAAACACCTGGACCTTTTAGGCGACCTCGGGCTGAAGGTGACCAAGGCCGATCTGGGGGCGAAGGGTATCTTTTACCGGCTTCGCGCCGGCCCCTTGGCCGACGAAAAAGCGGCCCGGCAGTTGTGCCGGCAACTGGCCAAGCGCCAAGTCGGCTGCCTGATCATCAAGCCCGTCAGGTAGGCGGGGCTCGACGTGGGAAATGGCCAACCTTCCAAGGCGGTGATATTCGGCTGCTCCGGCCCCGTATTGACGGATGGGGAAAGGCGTTTCTTTGAACAGTCCCATCCGGCGGGTTTTATCCTGTTCGAACGCAACTGCCAGGACCCCGATCAGGTGCGCCGCCTAGTCGGGGAGCTCAGGGAAACCGTCAATCGTCCCGATGCGCCGGTGCTGATCGACCAGGAAGGCGGCCGGGTACAGCGCCTGAAGCCGCCCCATTGGCGCGATGCCCCGCCGCCCGGTGCCTTCGCCGCCTTGGCCGGGCGGAGCTTAAGCCGGGCGGAAGAAGCGGTGCGCCTGAACGGGCAACTGATCGCGGCCGAGCTTTACGGTCTCGGGATTACCGTCAACTGCGCCCCGGTCCTGGATATCCCCGGGCCGGACGCCCACCAGATCATCGGCGACCGCGCCTTCGGCAACGACCCGAAAATCGTGGTGGCGCTTGGCATGGCGGCCGCGGCGGGGCATTTACAGGGCGGGGTGATTCCGATGATCAAGCATATTCCCGGCCACGGGCGGGCCAAGGCCGACAGCCACGAGGAATTGCCGGTGGTCGACGCCGGAGCGGAAGAGCTGACGGAAACCGATTTTTCACCGTTCAGGGCCCTTAACCGCCTGCCTTGGGCGATGACGGCGCATGTGGTCTATACGGCCCTTGACGGCGATAACCCGGCGACCACGTCGAGCAAGGTCATTTCCCGGACCATCCGCGGTGATATCGGTTTCCAGGGCGTGCTGGTTTCCGACGACATCGGCATGAAGGCGCTCGGCGGCCCGTTCGAGGAACGCACGAAGGCGGGTTTGGCCGCCGGCTGCGATCTGGTGCTGCATTGTTCGGGAGACGCGGCCGAGATGGAGGCGGTGGCGGCCGGGGCCGGGCCGGTCACCGACGAAGGGCTGGCGCGGCTTCAAAACGGCGAGGCGATGGTAAAATCACCCGGCGATATCGACACGGCGGATTCCCAGGCGCGTCTGGACGAAATCATGATTGCGAAGGGCGGCGCATGATGGACATGGAAAACCTGGCCTTCACCGCCTCGGTATGGATTCTGCCGGTACTGATCGCCGTCACCTTCCACGAGGCGGCCCATGGTTGGGTCGCCTGGCGGCTGGGCGACGATACCGCCTATCGGCTCGGCCGGGTGACCTTCAACCCCCTCAGCCACATCGACCTGTTCGGCACCATTCTGTTGCCGGCGCTGATGTTGTTCGCGTCCGGCGGGCGGATGATGTTCGGTTTCGCCAAGCCGGTGCCGGTCAATTTCGCCGGTCTCGGGCATCCCCGCCGCGACATGGTCCTGGTGGCCCTCGCCGGGCCGGGGTCGAACCTTCTGTTGGCGGTGATTTCGGCCGCCCTGGTCCACCTGTTGCCGATGCTTTCCGGCGACGTTTATCAATGGGCCGGCCATAACCTGATCAATTCGGTGCGAATCAATCTTTTGCTTTGCGTCTTTAACATGCTTCCCATCCCGCCTTTGGACGGCGGCCGGGTGGCCGTCGGGCTTCTCCCAAATCCACTGTCACGGCGGCTTGCAAGGCTTGAGAGGGTAGGGATCGCGATAATTCTCGCGGCCGTGTTTATCCTGCCCTGGATCGGTGGCAAAATAGGGGTGGATTTGAACGTGTTCTGGTGGTTTGTCGGAATACCGGTGGAGTATCTCATGGAGGCCGTCTTCGTGATCACCGGACATGGCTAAGGCCCCCCCGGGATTTGGCCGCGATCAGGGAAGGCAAGAAAAAAGAAAGCTCATGGACGACTTCGACACATTCGAAGACGGCGCAGACCCTGGCGGCCTTCCCATCGGCGAGTCCTTTGTCGTCGACCTCGACGGTTTCGAGGGCCCCATCGACGTTTTGTTGTCGTTGGCCCGCGAACATAAACTCGACCTGACGCGGATCTCGATCCTGGCGCTGGCCGATCAATACCTCGAATTCGTCGCCAAAGTCCGCCGCACGAACCTGGAACTGGCCGCCGATTATCTGGTAATGGCGGCGTGGCTGGCTTATCTGAAATCCCGGTTGTTGCTTCCTGATCTCGGCGGCGAGGACGAACCGACGGGCGAGGAAATGGCGGCGGCGCTGGCCTTTCAACTGCAAAGGCTGGAGGCCATGCAGAACGCCGGTCAGCGGTTGATGGCGCGGTCCCGGCTGCGGCAAGATTTCTTTCCCCGCGGCGCCCCTGAAACCTTCCGTGCCCTGGTCAACCCTATCCTCGAGGTAACGCTGTACGACCTGTTGAAGGCCTATGGCGATCAAAAGCGCCGGGGTCCCGGGGGGCCGCTTCATATCGAGCCGTTTGACATTTATACCGTCGAGGACGCCTTACAGCGCCTGCACAGGCTTCTGGGCTCGACTCCGGACTGGGAAAGCCTTTGGCGGTTCCTGCCGGAAGGGGCGCTGGAAGGTCTGGTGGCGCGCTCGGCGATTGCGTCTACCTTCGCCGCCAGCCTGGAACTGGCCCGCGCAGGCAAGGTCAAGCTGCGCCAGCATGATGCCTTCGGGCCCATTTACTTGAAACCTACCCATCGCGGTTCCCCCATGGCGGAAGCAGGGGCAAGGGCAGTGGCGGGAGATAATTCGGAGCCGATTGAGGAATGAACGCGCCTGAAAACGAAAACGACCCCCGGCACCTGAAGCTTCTTGAGGCGATCCTGTTCGCTTCCGCCGAGCCGCTGTCTGAGCGCGCCTTGTCCCACAGGCTGCCCGAGGGCGTCGACCTGGAGGCCTTACTGGGCGAGTTGCAGGGAATGTACGCCGATCGCGGAGTCAACCTGGTGCGGGCGGGCTCGTCGTGGGCCTTTCGCACCGCGCCCGACCTGGCCCAACAGTTGAACATGGAAATCGACGTGCCGCGCAAGCTCAGCCGGGCGGCGGTCGAGACGTTGGCCATCATCGCCTATCACCAGCCGGTGACCCGGGCCGAGGTCGAGGAAATCCGGGGCGTGAGCCTGAGCCGGGGAACCCTGGACGTGCTCCTGGAAGCCGGCTGGATCAGGCCAAAGGGCCGGCGGCGGACGCCCGGCCGGCCGACGACATGGGGAACCACCGATGGGTTCCTGGACCATTTCGGCATCGAGGATATCGGCGACCTGCCCGGCATGGACGAATTAAAGGCCGCCGGGCTTTTGGATTCGGGACCGGCGATCAGCGTCTATCAGTCCCAGGATTCGAGAAGGAATGGCGGCGACGGGGATGAAGGCTCCGAGGGCGGCGCCCAGTTGGAATTGATCGAGTCCCCTGAAGACGACGACCGGGAACCGGCCGAGCGGTTAAATTCCCCGTCAACCTCCCTCGATGATTCGGAACCCCTCGACCCGGACGGCGGCGAGGAGGAACGCGCCTGAACCCGGGCCGCGGCTTACCCCCGGGCTCATTGGTTTTTCCCGGGCGCAATCAATCAAGGAAACGAAACCCTATTTCTTCCTCACGAACAGGAAATCTCCGCCGTCGTGACCGGCGTTGCGGACGTCCGAGTATTCCGGCGTCTGGTCGGTCGAAACCATCACCGGACGGCGCATCTTTGTGAACATCTCGGTGCCGTCTATGATGTCGTCATTACCCCTAAGCACATCGAGGAAGGCCCTGGCGAACGGCGAATGGCCGCCGCCGCCCTTGTCCGCCACCGGTTCCAGTCCGCCCGAAACCAGCGCCACCCGGGTCCATTTCTCGGCCATCCGTTTCAGGTAATCACCGGATCGAATGCCGATTTTGGCGGCCCGGGTCAGGGTCCCCGAATAGCAGCTATCGGCGACCACCATCACATGCTTGGCCTGAAGCGTCTTCAGGGTGTCGGTGATGGTGGCGTTGGATATCCACCGGGCGCGGCGGTTGGACTTGGCGTTCGACGGCAGCCAATAGCCGCGGTCGGCTTCCTCGTCGAGCCACCCGTGACCGGCGTAATAGATCAGCAGGTTGTCCTTGCCGCCTAGGTCCTCGCGCATTACGTCGAGGGCGTCGATGATGGTCACCCGGTCCGGGTCGATCAGCAGCGTTATCTTGAAGCCGTATTGGTTTTCCAGCACATCGGCCACGGCCTTGGCGTCGCGGACGGCGGTCTCGAGGTTCGGCAGGTATTTGTATTTGTCGATGCCGATGATCAAGGCGTGATAACGCCCGAAATCCACCTCGTCGGCGCCCTCGACGGCGGCCGACACCTCCCCGCCGCCCGGGATGCCGCTACGGACCGCCTCGACCGCCTTTTTCAGGCGCGATAACTCGGCCAGAAGGGTCTTGTCGACGTCGCTTTCGACCTCGGTGCCGGTCAGGGCGTGGGTGGTGGTGCCTTCGGGGAAATCGACCTCGTTGAGGAGGTAGTTCTCATCCTCGTCTTTCTCGAAGTACGAGATCTTTTTGTAGCTGTCCCCGAACTGGTTTTTTCCGGTCCAGGTTTTCGTCGATTTGAGGACCAGGCCCGATGGCGGGTGGTACCATTTTTTACGCACGAACGACATGCCGCCGCTGGACCGGGCCTTCTCCTCGATCAGGAAGGTCGCGTAGCGGACCTTTTTGACCTTGATGATTTCCGTTTTCACGACCTTCAGCGAAATCGTCCACGTTTGCCGGTCTTCGGCGATGGCCGCCTCTTCGATCATTTGAAAGCGGGCTTCCTTTCCGATCTCCAGTGGCCAAAGGGCTTCCAGTTTGATTTTGTTCGCATCGTCGATTTCATAGGCGATGGCATCGCCGCCGTCGTGGAAGACGTAAAGGTTGGTCGCGTATTCGCCGAACAGGGCATGGGTGCTGAGCCACGCCTTTTTTCCGCCGACCCAGACCCGGTATACCGTCCGGAAACCATCCGACGTTTTTACCGTCAGGTTGCGGTCGTCATATTTGACCTTGGTGCCGACGGGCAGGGGCTTGAAGGCGGCCGGCGCCAGGGCCGGGCCTTCGGCGGCCATGGCCGCATCGGCCGTCACCATCGAGGCCGACAACACGAAGGCGGCGGTCAGTCCTCTGAGGACGGGAAGGATTCTTCCGGCGGTCATCGGCGCCTCTTATTTCTTCTTCACGAACAGGAAATCACCGCCGTCGTGGCCGGCGTTGCGGACGTCCGAATATTGCGGCGTCTGGTCGGCGGCAACCATCACCGGGCGGCGCAGGTTGATGTACAACTGGGTCCCGTCGATGACCGTTTGGTTGTTGTTCAACGCATCGATGAAGGCCTTGGCGAACGGTGAATGGCCGCCGCTTCCCTTGTCCGCCACCGGTTCCAGGCCGCCCGAAACCAGCGCCACCCGGGCCCGTTTTTTGGCCATCCGCTTGTAATAATCGCCAGCCCGCAAGCCAATGTTGGCGGAACGGGTCAGGGTCCCCGAATAACAACTGTCGGCGACCACCATCACATGCTTGGCCTGAAGCGTCTTCAGGGTGTCGGTGATGGTGGCATTGGATACCCAGTGGCTGCGCCGGTTCGATTGGGCGTTGGCCGGCAGCCAATATCCCCGGTCGGCGTCCTCGTCCAGCCACCCGTGGCCGGCGTAATAAATCAGCAGGTTGTCCTTGCCGCCGAGCGACTCCCGGTACTCGTCCAAGGCGTCGATGATGCCGACGCGGTCCGGGTTGACCAGCAGCCTGACCTTGAAGCCGTAATCTTTTTCCAGTACTTGCGCCACGGCCTTGGCGTCGCGGACCGCGGTCTTAAGATTCGGCAGATACTTGTATTCGTTGATGCCGATGATCAGGGCATGGTAATCGCCGAATTCGATCCCCTTGATGTCGATCACGGATTTCCCCGTCAGGCCCCTGCTGGCGACCTCGACCTGCTTTTTCAGGCCCCGGACCTCGGCCAACAGGGCTTCGGCCTGGCCACCTTCCTTGGTGCCCTTCAAGACGTGGGTGGTGGTGCCTTCGGGGTAGGTGACACGGACCAGGGAATAGTTGTCTTCCTCGCCTTCGCCGAAAATCGGCTCCTTGACGTAATCGGTTCCCATGCACATTAAACTGCCGCCAAAACCGCCGAAACCACCGCCGAACCCACCGCCGAGGCCGCCCAGGGGGGCGCCGCCCGCATCCGCTATCATCGGCCGGACCTGGAACGATTTCACCCAGTCCCTTTCGGCCTTGATGACGATGCCGGCGTCGGGCTGATACCAGCGTTTGCCCTTGTAGATTTTGCCCGAGGAGGATTTACCCCGTTCCTCGATCACGTACACCGGATAATTGACTTCCTTGACGGCGATGACCTCGGATTTCGTCACTTCGAGGGTAATTTGCCATTCGTCCGGGTCGGTGCATTCGCCGCCCCCTTCTTCGAGCTCGAAGGAGATTTTCTTGCCGACCTCCAGGGGCCACAGGGATTTGAGCTTGTCGCGTTCGTCGTCGTCGATCTCGTAGGTAATGAGGTCGCCCCGGGTGTCGAAGACGTGCATGTTTTGGGTGAAATCGCCGAACAGCCCGTAGGCCCGCATCCACCCTTCACTCCTTTTGGATTTGCCGAGCCACGAATTCGCGCCTTCGGACCGGACCTTGAAGACCGTCAGGAAGCCGTCCGTTTCGGTGACTTCGAAGCTTCTGTTGTCGAATTTGACCTTGGTGCCGATGGGCAGCGGCTTGTATTCGGCCGGCGGCAGGGTCACGATTTCGGCGGCGGCGGGAAGCGGGGCGCCGATAAATCCTGCGGTCAAACCAACCGCGAATGCAGCGGCCAAAGCCCTGGCATTGTCATAGGGTCTCGAAACGCTCATCCGAACCCTCCCATGCTGAGAATGAGTGCGACAATTTTAGGTGATTTCGGGGTAAATAAAAACCCTGCCCCGTGGGGACGCGGGGGATGGCGCGCGGGGGAGACAGCGGCGTCCGCTTACGGCTTGCTAAAATCCTGATAGAGTAGGGGGCGATGCTGAGGAAAATTTCGCCCAAGGAGCTGTCTTCCGTTTTCGCCATCATCGTGCTGGCGACGGCGGTGGGGGCGTTGTTGCCCCGCATGCTGCCGACGTTTAAGGCCGGCGAGAACTGGCTCGAAGATTTCCGTTTCGCCACCCTGGCGGCGCCCGAGCCGCAGAACGAAGATGTCGTCATCATCGCCATCACCGAGGACACGCTGGCGACGCTGCCTTACCGTTCGCCCGTGGACAGGGAGTTTCTGGTCCGCCTCCTGACGGCGCTTGAAGCCGCTAAGCCCAAGGCCATCGGCGTCGATATCCTGTTCGACCAGCCGACCGAACCGGCCAAGGACAACGCCCTGCGCGAGAAGCTCCTGACCCTTTCGGTGCCGGTGGTCGTCGCCTCGGCCGGCAAGGCCGAGGGCCTGACGAAACCGCAAAAGGAATACCTGACCCGCTTTACCGAAGGCATGAAGACGGGACTGGTGAATCTGGTCAAGGACCGGACCGACGGCACCGTTCGCTGGATCTACCCCGGTGATTCCACCGCCGGCTCATGGACGCCGGGGTTTGTTCCCCATTTGGCGAAAATCATCGGCAAAAAAGCCCTGGAAAAAGACCTGCCGCTGGTATATCGGCCCGGACCGGGGAAGGGAGAGAACGCGTTTCGCGTCTTTCCGGCCCATGCGGCGGCGTTTTTGCCCAAGCCCTGGTTCGCCGGCAAGGTCGTCCTGATAGGCGCCGATCTTCCCCTCAGCGACCGCCACCGCACGCCCTACGCGGCCGCCTTCGGCGGGCGGGCAGGAAACCTGCCCGGGATATTCATTTTAGCCCATGCCATGGCGCAACTGATCGACGGGCGGACGCAGGCGAAAATAGGGACGTTCAATGAAACGGTGCTGATCGCCGCATTGACCGTCATCGGGGTGCTGTTGGCGCTGCTGGATTTGCCTTTGTGGGCCAAGGGCGGGAGCTACCTAGCGGCGCTGGCGCTGCTTTGGGGCGGCGGGTTCGCGCTTTTTGGCTATGGCGGCATCATGATCCCGCTTTTGGCGCCGACCTTCGGCTTCGCCACCAGTTCCAGCATGTGCGTCGCCTATATCGGCCGCCGCGACCGGCAGCAGAAAAAATTCATCCGCGAGGCGTTCTCGCGATACCTTTCTCCGGCCCTGGTCAATCAGCTTGTCGAGGACCCCGAGCAGCTCAACGTCGGCGGCGAAAGGCGGGAACTGTCGTACATTTTTACCGACCTCGCCAGTTTCACGTCTTTTACCGAACGCACCGAGCCCTCCATTCTGGTGCCGCTGCTCAACGATTACCTCAGCGCCATGTGTGAGATTTTTTTCAAACACGGCGCCACCATAGACAAGATCGTCGGCGACGCGGTGGTGGGTTTCTTCAACGCCCCCATGGACCAGGCCGACCACCAGGCTCGCGCCGTCGCCACGGCGCTGGAAATGGATGTCTTCTGCCAGAATTTCGTCGCCGAACAGGCCGAGAAGGGGTTGGAGTTGGGAATTACCCGCATCGGGGTCCATTCCGGCACCGCCATCATCGGCAATTTCGGCGGCGAGGTGTTCTTCGATTACACCGCCCACGGCGACATGGTGAACACGGCGGCGCGGCTGGAAAGCGTCAACAAGCATCTCGGCACCCGCGTCTGCATCAGCGGCGTGACGGCCAGTGCCTGTCCCGATGTCGCCTTCCGCCCCGTCGGCACCTTGGGGTTGAAGGGAAAGAC
>JADFNT010000350.1 GCA_022563215.1 Pseudomonadota bacterium | reverse complement strand
TGATGCGCATCGCGCTCAGTCGGGAGGAAGTCGACTCCGGAAAAGTCGTGGTGCGCAAGGGCGCGCGGGTGGCGATGCTGGACCAGGAGCTGACCCCCGGCACCGGCACGGTGTTGGAACGGGTGGCGCTGGGCGATTCCTATTTCAGCAAAGTGAAACAGGACATGGAGCGCCTGGAAAACGACCACAGCCTGCACCAGCGGGCGCCGGAGGAATGGAGCAAAAAATACGGCCACCTGCAACACGAGTTCGAACGGCTGGGCGGGTATGAACGCGAGAGTCAGGCTAAATCGATTTTATCCGGCCTTGGATTTAAAACCGGACAATGGGATGAGCCGCTTGAAAAATTTTCCGGCGGCTGGCGCATGCGCGCCGAGCTGGGCCGATTGCTCCTGCAAAACCCGGAAGTCCTCCTGCTCGACGAGCCGACCAATCATCTCGATCTGCATTCCGTGGTGTGGCTGGAATCGTTCCTCAAAAACTTTGAAGGCAGTCTGTTGCTGATATCGCATGACCGCCGTTTTTTGAACGGCCTGGTGAGCCGCATCGTCCGCGCCTACGGCAAGGTCGAAAACCGGCGCAAGTCAGGGGCGCGCTACGAAAAGAAAGGAAACGCCAAAACCAAGGCGGAAGCGGTCGATGATGACTGAAACCGCTTCCATGACAGGCCGCCTGGGCCCTGAAATCGACATTTCCGTGTCCTGCCGGTTGTGGGAAGAGGCGCTGCCCAATGCCCCGGCCCTGTCCCGGAACGCGGCCCAGGCGGTCCTTCTGGAATACGGGCCGGACCTGACCCATATCGAAGCCAGCATCGTCCTTGCCGACGACGCTTTCGTTAAGGGCCTCAACCGGGACTACCGGGACCGGGACCGGCCCACCAACGTCTTGTCTTTCCCAGCCCTTGAGCCGGACCAGGGAATCCCGGCCCGTGGTGAAACGCTTACCGAGGTGCCGGTTATGCTGGGGGACGTCGTCGTCGCCTATGAAACCGCTGCCGCCGAAGCAACTGAGGAGGGCAAGACCCTCGGCGATCATTTATCCCATCTGGTCGTCCATGGTATGCTGCATCTGCTGGGCCATGACCACCAGACGCCGGTGACGGCGGAAGCCATGGAAAAGCTTGAAGTCGACGTTCTTGCCGGCCTCGATATCGCCAACCCCTACGGAGACGGCCATCCGGCAGCTAATTAAACCGATGAACGACCACCCTTCGAGTCCCAAGCCCCGCGACAACGGGGCCGAAAACGAAACTTCCCTTTTTAGTGGCCTTTTGGGCTGGATACGCAGTGTCGGCGGCGCCCGAAACGGTGAAAATTCGGTGCGCGACGCCCTGGAAGAATTGATCGAGGAACGCGAAGAGGCGGAAGTCCCCATCGATGAAGACGAACGTATCCTGCTGGCCAATATCCTGGAACTCCGCGGCCGCACCATCCATGACGTCATGGTGCCCCGGGCCGATATCGCCGCCGTCAGCCGCGACAGTTCATTGTCGGAGTTGATCGACCTTCTGACCAAGGAAAGCCATTCCCGGCTGCCGGTTTACGACGAAACCCTCGACGATGCGGCGGGCATGGTCCATATCAAGGACGTTTTGGCCTGGCGCGGACGGGATAAGGACTTTTCCCTTTCCAAGATCCAGCGCAAGATTTTGTTCGTCTCTCCTTCCATGCAGGTGTTGGAGCTGCTGTTGGAAATGCGGGCCGAACACTCTCATATGGCTCTGGTGGTCGATGAATTCGGCGGCGTTGACGGTCTGGTCACCATCGAGGACCTGGTCGAAGAGATCGTCGGGGAAATCGAGGACGAACACGACCTTGACGACAACCCGAAAATGATCAGCCATTCTGACGGCAGCTTCACCGCCGATGCGCGGGTCACCATCGATACCCTGGAGGAAATGACCGGAACCAAAGTCACCGGAGAGGATACGGAGAATATCGACACCTTGGGCGGGCTGGTATTTTCCATTGCCGGGCGGGTCCCCATCTGCGGCGAACTGCTTCACCATTCGTCGGGCCTTGAGTTCGAGGTCCTGGATGCCGATCCCCGCCGGATCAAGTCCTTGCGGGTGCTCAAGCCAGAACCGTCGCGCGGGCGGCAAAAAGGCGATTGATGGGGGCCGCAAACACTTCCCCGGCTTCGGGGAAATATCATCCAGCCAACCTGAAAATACGCTTGGGCCGCCTGACGGGATGGCGGCGCTCGGCGCTGTTGGGCGGACTGGGCGTGGCGGCGGCCATGGCCCTGCCTCCGGTCCATGGGCTGCCGCTTTTGATCCCCGCCTTCGTCGGTCTGTTGTGGGCGGTGGAAACCAGCTCCGGTCCGGGCCGCGCCTTTTCGGCCGGCTGGTGGTTTGGGTTCGGACACTTTGCCGCCGGGCTGGCCTGGATTTACTTCGCCTTTCTTGTCGATGCGCCCAGAGACGGCTGGGTGGCGCCTATTGCCGGGGAC
>JADFNT010000349.1 GCA_022563215.1 Pseudomonadota bacterium | reverse complement strand
GCGCAAAGCCGCAAAGGGGACTATTACGGCCCTTTCGCCTCCGTATGGGCCGTCAAGGAGGCCCTGGCGACCCTACAACGGGCTTTTTTGCTGCGTTCATGCACCGACACCGTGTTCGCCAACCGCACCCGGCCCTGCCTTTTGCATCAGATCAAGCGCTGTTCGGCGCCCTGCGTCGGGCGAATCAGCGAAGCCGAATACGGAGCCTCGGTCGGGCATGCCCGGGCCTTTCTGGCCGGCGGTTCGCAGAAAATCCAGCGCCATTTCGCCCGCCTTATGCAGGACGCCAGCGACGCCGAGGAATATGAACAAGCGGCTGGCTACCGGGACCGCATCAAGGCGTTGACGCGCATCCAGGCGCACCAGGACATCAACCTCAAGGGCGTCGGCGATGCCGACGTCATCGGTGTCCACCAAGCCGGGGGCCAGACCTGCATCCAGGTGTTTTTCTTCCGCGCCGGGGCTAACTTCGGCAACCGCGCCTATTTTCCCAGCCATGCCCGGGAAGAGGATGCGGCGGCGGTGCTGGAGGCTTTCCTGGGCCAGTTCTACGCCAAGGCCCTGCCGCCGAAAACGGTCCTCGTCAGCCATGCGCCGCCGAACCGGAAACTGCTTGCCGAGGCGCTTTCCGTGCGCGCCGGGCGGAACGTTAGCCTGGTTCGGCCCCAGCGCGGCGACAAGCGGAACCTGATCAACCATGTGCTTGTCAATGCCCGCGAAGCGCTCGCCCGGCGCATGGCCGAAAGCGCCTCGCAACGGCGCCTTTTGGAAGGGCTGGCCCAGGCCCTGGACCTGGATGGGGCGCCGGAAAGGATCGAATTCTATGATAACAGCCACGTTTCCGGGACCAAGGCGGTCGGCGCCCTGATCGTCGCCGGGCCCGAGGGCCTGATGAAAAAGGCCTACCGCAAGTTCACCATCCGCGGCGCCAAGCAGACTGGCGCCCCGGCGGGAAACGACGGCGGGTTTTCGCCGGGCGACGACTACGCGATGATGCGCGAGGTGCTGTCCCGGCGCTTTTCCAGGGCGCTTAAGGAAGATTCGGACCGTACCGCCGGCACGTGGCCGGACCTGGTCCTTGTCGACGGCGGCAAGGGGCAGTTGGGGGTGGCGCTGGAGGTGTTCGAGGATCTGGGGATCGAAGGCGTCACCGTGGCTGCCATCGCCAAGGGCCCGGACCGTCACGCCGGACGCGAGCGCATATATCTGCCCGGCCGCGAACCCCTGACCATGCCTCCCCGCGACCCGGTGCTTTTCTTTTTGCAAAGGCTGCGCGACGAGGCCCACCGCTTCGCCATCGGCGCGCATCGGGACAAGCGTTCGAAATCGTTGACGCGCTCGCTGCTGGACGATATCCCATCCATCGGGGCGAAACGAAAAAAGGCGTTGCTGCATCACTTCGGCGCCGCCAAGGCGGTGACCGAGGCCGGCCGCGCCGACCTGGAGGCGGTAGACGGAATCAGCAAGGCCACCGCCAACCGTATCTACGAGTGGTTCCATCCAGCCGGCTAGTGGCGTCGAGGGTCCGGGGGCGTTAGAATGCGCTACTTTAAAACCGAAGGTGGGACATGGTTATCAATCTGCCGAATATCTTGACGTTTTCGCGAATCGCGGCAATCCCGGTGCTGATCGCCCTGTTGCTGTTCGTCGGCGATCCGGCGGGAAGCTGGCTGGCCTTTGCCGCCTATACCTTGGCCTGCATCACCGATTTCTTCGACGGTTACCTGGCCCGCGCCTGGCACCAGCAATCGGCCCTGGGACGTTTCCTTGACCCGATCGCGGACAAGCTTCTGGTGGCGTCGGTGTTGCTTGTCCTGGTCGGGATCGACCGCATTTCCGGGCTTACGGTGCTGCCGGCGGCGGTCATCTTGTGCCGCGAAATCCTGGTGTCTGGCTTGCGCGAATTCCTGGCCCAGGTCCGGGTCAGCGTGCCGGTGACGACCATGGCGAAATGGAAAACGTCCATTCAGATGCTGGCCTTGGGGTTCCTGATGGTCGGCCCGTCGGGTCCGGATTTCGGTCCCCTGACCACCACCGACATCGGTGTTTACGGGCTGTGGGGAGCGGCGGTGCTGACGCTGGTGACCGGATACGATTACCTGGTGGCCGGGCTCAAGCATATCAACGAAACCGACAACGCCCCCGCCGCCAAGCGTCCCGCGGCTTCCAAAACCGTCGACGGGGACAAGGGTTGAAACGTCATGAAAATCTTCGGCCTTGTGGGATGGAGCGGCAGCGGCAAGACGACGCTGTTCGCCAAGCTGGTGCCGGAACTGATCGGCCGGGGATTCACCGTGTCGACCATGAAGCACACCCACCACAACTTCGACATTGACAAGCCGGGCAAGGATTCGCACGAACACCGGCTCGCCGGGGCGACCGAGGTGTTGCTCACCGGCGCCAAGCGGTGGGCGCTGCTGCACGAAAACCGGGATGCGCCGGAACCGCCTATCGAC
>JADFNT010000348.1 GCA_022563215.1 Pseudomonadota bacterium | reverse complement strand
GGCGATCTTTCCGGCGGCGAGAAGGCGCGCCTGTTGTTCGCGTTGATGAGCGCCGAGGCGCCACACATCCTGCTGCTCGACGAACCGGCCAACCATCTCGATGTCGATTCCCGCCAGGCGCTGGTGCAGTCGATCAATGCGTTCGAGGGCGCCGTCGTCATCGTCAGCCACGACCCCCACCTGATCGCGCTCACCGCCGACCGTTTCTGGCTGGTCGCCGGGGGCGCGGTGACGCCGTTCGACGGCGACATGGACGACTACCGCCAGTTTTTGGCGAGCCGTGGCCCCAACGGCGCGAAGGCCGCCAGCGGCGGCACGGGAAACCGCAAAAAAGAACGCCGCCGCGAGGCCGCCCAACGGCGCAAAGAGGTTAAGAATTTGCAACGCGGGCTGGCGCGTGCCGTCGCCGAGGTGGAAAAGCTGCAAGCCAAAAAAGATGACCTCACCCAAGCCGCCGCCGACCCGGCGCTCTACCGGGACCGGGGCGGCGGCGCCAAGCTGACCGCCCTGCAAAAGGCGTTGGGACAGGTGGCAAGGGACCTGGGCGCGGCCGAAGACCGCTGGGCCACGGCCCAGGAAAAATGGGACGCGGCCCAGGCCTGAAAAAACCATCCATGAGGCGTTGGGGGGCGGCAGGCGTTCAGGGCGGCAATGTCCTGGGTGGATGGGCCCCCGCGTTGCGGGGGATTTGTTCGGAGATGATCCAAGGAAGATGTCAGCTAATGGAACTATATCTTTATAACTAATTTTGATTCCGTAAGGTTCACTTAAGTCTCTCGATATATACCCCTCCCCAACAAACAGACGTTTGTCCTGATATCGCTTTTTTGGGGCTTTTCAGCGGGTCGCTTGTGAACGCAATCAAATTCCTTACTGTTTTATCCCTTGGCACGGTTTTCGCCCTCTTCCAGCCTGGCCTTGCTTCGGCTGAATGCCAGGCTTTCCCCAAGATTGAATTTTGGGGGGACATGTCCCACACATCCGTGCGGGATTATGTGGAAACCAGGTTCGACGGCGATTGGGACACCTACATAGAAAAGCTGGAAAGAATCAAAAAAGGCCTTGAGGGCATCCAAAAACGCGGCAAGGGGGCGGTAATCAAGCGGAAGGGTCAAAGTATTACGCTCAGAGGCGGAAAACTTGGCGACTATATCCAGTTGTCCGGCAAGCGCATCGATGTCGTCCGCTGTCTCGCCGACAATGCCGAAATTGACGATCTTCAGAACTTCGCCACCGCCGCCGGCGGTGATACCCGGGACAATTCCTATAATTTACCGGCCCCGGCCGATAAAACCGAAGTGTACCGCACTTATGTAACCCTTCCCCTGGCCTTGGTCGCCGAATTGCGCAAACAGGCGAAGCGCCGTAGCTTCATTGAAAACCGCAAGGTTTCGGTCAACGACATCATTACCCGATCCCTGCGACAGCGATACGCAAAATAGGCGGCGGTCTTTTCCTGGACCGTTGTCCGTTTTTTTATTTAAATTCCGAATGGACCCCCATGCGCCGCGCGTGTTCGCCTGTGGGTAAAAGCGTACGTTTTGAGGGGCGCCGATCGGCATCCGCTTGAGGAATTAACCGGACAGTAGTGAAACTGTCCCCCTATTTCACCGTATTTCACCGAATTACTTCATGAAGGCTCGTATCAAACCGGACATATCATGTGTTACCGACAAGGGGTAATTTTAGAGCTTCCTTGAATACCATGTTGAATTTAACGTCTAACCGCGCACCTTTTGCGACCTCGAGATGATCGTATTTAAGTTCCCCTTCAAAGACCGCCTGAGGACCGATCTTCACCGTGCCTGTACGAACGGTACCGGTTAAGCAGCCATCGATAATGAGATCGCGGGCACGAACGTCCCCTAGGACCGTTGCGCCGCTGACTATCTTCACGGTGTCTCCGACGATATCGCCTTTCACCTGACCTTCAATGATGATTCCTCCATCTGAGTGAAGGTCTCCAGTGATTTTCAGATCTGTACTAATTATGGAATGCGAAACGGTAGGTTTCTGGTTCGTCATGGACGCCCGTTTCCCTGATATTGAGTATCCATGGTAGGACGGTTTCCGTCATGGAAACCCAAAAAAATCCTCGACAGGACTCTAGTTGATGCCCTTGGAGAGGAAAAGGGGACACCATACGAATTAGCCTTTTGCCGCGCCTTTGGCGTCGGCCCGCGCCGCGCCGGTTTGAGGGGGCGAGGGAAAGCGAATTAGTATGCATGAACAAATCTGTTGCATTAGTTTCGTTTAATATTAACGGGTTGCAATGGATTTCGTGCAACCGATTTGCAACAAATGCCGATAACAAATTGCATTGACCGCTTTGTGTATGGTAACATTTGTGTTACTTTTGATGCATGATCGGGATCAGGGAATATCTGGACGCCAATGGCCGAAGCCCTTACTGCGATTGGTTTGACGGCCTGAACGCTCCGGCGGCGGCCAAGGTGGCGAC
>JADFNT010000347.1 GCA_022563215.1 Pseudomonadota bacterium | reverse complement strand
GTGAACGTTTTTCTTGCTATTATTTGACATGAAACCCGATGCGACGAATTTGCGACGAGCCACTTCATTTCATCTAAATTAGATCAAGAAAAAGCCCCGCAACCTATTGAGGCTGCAGGGCTTTAAATGGTAGCGGAGGGCGGACTCGAACCGCCGACACCCGGATTATGATTCCGGTGCTCTAACCAACTGAGCTACTCCGCCCCGAGGCCCGCCACGCTACGGCCATGGCGGGACCACGGATATAGGTTCAAAGATAAACGGCTGTCAAGGTGCCCCCCGGCTTCCCCCGGCAATCCCCGGGACCGCCGGGCGGGATTTTCGTCCCGTCCGGCGGCTGGGGTTGGTTCGGTGCTCCCTGGGGGGGAGGGATGGAGGGAGACACCGCCCGAAACCACCCGCCGGCGCCCTGGGAAGGCGCGGTCCGGCGAATGGTTAATTCACGTCGAGCTCGAAGACCGGGGGCAGCGGCTGGGCCGCGGGCGCCGGTTGCGCCGGGACCGCCCCGGCCGTCGGCCCGGGCCCCGTCCTTACGGTTTTGCCGGCCCTGGAAAGCATGACTTGACCTCTGGGACTGCCCTGGGGGCCGATGCCCATGCGTCTCAACAGCGCCTGGGTGCCCTTGGGGTTTGCCGCCAGGCGGGCCAAGTCCTCCTTGTCGGCTTCGAACTTGACAACCGCCGGGTCGAGCCACGGCAGGTTGATGACATTGCCGGTCGCCTTCGGCCGCGGAATCGGTTCCGGATCCTTGACCCAGTAGTTGATCCGCGGCGGCGCCGCGATCGGCGCCGGCTCCGGCGGCTCGGGCTTGTCATAACGGCTCGGATGAGGGCCGAAATAGTTGACCAACCGCCTTTCGTCACGGTGGAAGGGTTCGCGGTAGCATTCGACCCCGCCGATCGATTTGTAGCAGTAGATGGGCTCCCAGTCGTACACCGCCTCTTCGTAGGCGTTCACGTACCCGCAGGCACCCAAAAACGCGGTCAGGCCCAGTGTTAACAATTTCATGCGCATTTTTACCAACTCCCATGGCGGCGGTGTGGGAACGCGCCGTTCCCAATAAGGTGTCGCCGCTTAAGCGGTATAAACGCACGAAGGATGCCAAAAACCGGGGTTTTCCGATTCTTAACAAAAACTTAACGATTCTAAATGGTTGTGTTTTTCAGGCGGTTTTTCGGGTGTCGATGACGGTGCGGCCGCGGACCTGACCCTGGAGGATTTTGCCTGCCAGATCGGGTAAATCGGCAAGACATGCCGTGCTGCTCACCGCCGCCAGTTTGTCGCCGGGAAGCTCCTTGGCCAGCCGATTCCAGGCGATAAGGCGGCGTTCCTTGGGACACATATTGGAATCGATGCCGAGAAGGTTGATGCCGCGCAGCAGGAACGGCATCACCGTGGTTTCCAGCCCCGGCCCCGAGGCCAGCCCGACGGCGGCGCAACTGCCCCCGGCGTGGAGTGCCGTTAGCGCCGTGTGCAGGGTCGGCCCGCCGACGTTGTCGATGATCCCGGACCAGCGTTCGGACCCCAGCGGCCCCTTCGGCGGTTCCGTCAACTCCTCGCGGCCGACGATGACGGCGGCGCCGAGGTCTTTCAGGTAATCGTGGGATTCCTCGCGCCCGGTTGCCGCGGCGGCCCGGTAGCCGAGGTTGGCGAGCACCGCCACGGCAATGCTCCCGACCCCGCCCGACGCCCCGGTGACCAGCACCTCGCCTTCGGACCCAGGGCTCAGTCCGTGTTCCTCCAGGGCCATGATCGCCAGCATCGCCGTGAAACCGGCGGTGCCGATGGCCATCGACTGTTCGGTGCTCAAACCATCGGCCAGCGGCACCAGCCAGTCGGCCTTGATGCGCGCCCGGGTCGCATAACCGCCCCAGTGGACCTCGCCGACCCGCCAGCCGGTCAACACGACCTTATCGCCGGGCTTGTAATCGGGGGAATCCGAGGCCTCGACGGTGCCGGCGAAATCGATTCCCGGCACGTGGGGGTATTCGCGGACCAGGCGCCCGATCCCCTGGATGATCATGGCGTCCTTATAATTAAGCGTCGAATATTCGACGCTGACGGTGACGTCGCCTTCCGGCAAACGGTCGTTATCGAGGGTTTCGACGCCGGCGGTGACTTTGTGGTCGTCGTCTTCTTCGAGCACGAGGGCGGTGAACTGGTTTTCGTCGGTCATCGTTTTTCCTATCAATAAACAAGGGTCCAGATCAATCAACTAAGGTCCAGGCAAGGGTCTCGCCGGCATGGAACGGCTTGACCGCCGCGCCGCCTTCAACCGGCACATCGCCCGGCACCCGCCCTTGTTGCTTTTTCAGGGTCAACGTCCCTTCGTTGACGCCAAGCCCGTAAAAGGCGGGGCCGTTGAGGGACGCGAAGGCCTCGAATTTGTCGAGCGCGTCTTCTTCGTCGAACACCTGGGCGTAGAGTTCCAGCGCCGAGGGGGCGGAAAAGATACCGGCGCAGCC
>JADFNT010000040.1 GCA_022563215.1 Pseudomonadota bacterium | reverse complement strand
ATCCGTCAAGGCGTGCGCAAAGCGTTCGGCCTTGCCGCGGCCCGACGACGGATTGAACAGGAGGACAACTCGGGTGGACATGAGATCAGAGATTGGCGTCCGGTGCGTGATCAGCCCCTGGGACCTGCTGCTCGGACCTCGTCGGACATCTCAAATGTCTCGTCGTTCTTGCGGAAACGACCGGCCAGATCGCGCGCCTGCTTGTCATAGGCGTCCTTGTCAGTCCAGGTGTTCCGAGGGTTGAGAACATCGACGGGCACGCCCTCGACCTTGTTGGGAATCAGGAGGCCGAAGATCGGATCTTCGGAGTATGTGGCGTCGGAGAGTGTGCCGTCGAGGATCGCGTCCACCATGGCGCGGGTGTATTTCAGACTGAACCGTTTGCCCACACCGTACGCGCCACCCGACCAGCCGGTGTTGACGAGCCAGCATTTGGCCCCGTGCTTGGCCATCTTGTCGCCCAACAGCTTGGCGTAGACCGTCGGGTGACGGGGCATGAAAGGGGCCCCGAAACAGGTCGAAAACGTCGCCTGGGGCTCCTTCAATCCCCGCTCCGTGCCCGCCACCTTGGCCGTATAGCCGCTGAGGAAATGATACATGGCCTGATCGGGGGTCAACTGGCTGATCGGCGGCAGGACGCCGAAGGCGTCGCAGGTCAGCATCATGATGTTGGCGGGATGGCCGCCGGTGCCGGTCTCCGACGCGTTCGGAATCTGCTCGATGGAATAGGACACGCGGCCGTTTTCGGTCAGCGTGGTGTCGAAGAAATCCAATTCCCGGGTGTCCGGGTCCATGACCACGTTTTCGATGATCGAGCCGAAGGTTCGGGTGGTCTCGAAGATTTCCGGCTCCGTCTCGCGGGTCAGGTTGATGGTCTTGGCGTAGCAGCCGCCTTCGAAATTGAAGATGCCGTCCGCGCTCCAGCCATGTTCGTCGTCGCCGATCAGGGTCCGCGAACTATCCGCCGACAGGGTCGTCTTGCCGGTGCCGGAAAGACCGAAGAAGATCGCCGAATGGCCATCCGATCCGATGTTGGCCGAACAGTGCATGGGCAGCACGTCGCGGGCCGGCAGCAGGTAGTTCATCACCGAAAAGATCGATTTCTTGATCTCGCCGGCATACCCGGAGCCCCCGACCAGGACCATCTGGCGGCCCAAGTTGACGACGATGAAGGTGCCCGACGTGGTGCCGTCCTTGGCCGCGTCGGCTTCCAGGCTCGGCGCCTGCAATACCGTCCACGTCGGCTTGAACCCGGGCAGCTCCTTGGGCTCGGGCTGGATGAACATGTTGCGGGCGAATAGGCTGTGCCAGGCTTCTTCGGTGACGACGCGGATCGGCAGCCGGAATTTTTCATCGGCCCCGGCGTAGCAGTCCTGGACGAAAACATCCCGGCCCTGCAAGTGGCCCAGCATCTTGTCCAGCAGGCGCTCGAAGTTTTCTTCCGAAATGGCGACGTTGACGTTGCCCCACCAGATATCGTCCTTGGTGGAGTCTTCCTCGACGACGAAGCGGTCGTTGGGGGACCGCCCGGTGTGCGATCCCGTCAATGTTACAAGCGCCCCCCCCTGCGCCAGCATGCCTTCGCCACGGTTTAGCGATTCGGCATAGAGCTGCGGCGCCGACAGATTCCAGTAGGCGGCATTGACGTTGCCCAGGCCGTGGTTGTCCAGGCCATAACTACTGGCCCGGGTTCCGAAATTTTTCACGGGTAGCCTCCCCATCAATCCGGTTTTTTTTACTTCCTTCGGCACAGAAGATAGCTGCCGGAGGCCGGATTCAACAAACCTTTTTTCACCATAGGATCATATAAAAATCGGCGACGGCAGTCACTTTCGGCGCTTGCCGCCCTGCCGGCCCTAGCGCCTCCGCCGGCCCAGTCCCGCAAGGCGCACCAGTTCCTCGCGCACGCCCATGCGGTCGGGAACGGGTTTATCGAATTCAAGCCGGGCCGTCCGCCCGCCGCGCCTGAGGTCGAAACCATCGGGGTCGATGCCGGTCATATTCCAGCCCTTGCCGCTTCGGCCCAAAAGGGCATTGGCGTAATGGTCCACCGCGTCCGCGTGATCGTTGTTCATGTGTTCTAGGATATCGGGTTCGGCCTTGGCGATCGCCGCCGATGCCCGGGCGTTGGCCGTGATGTCGGCGCCCTTCAGCCAGATCGCCTTGGCGAAACCACCGACGAAATGGGCGCTTTCGATTCGCATCCGGAAAAAGCCGAAATCGCCGAAACCGGCATAAAGGGCGGCCTCGGGGTGCAGGGCCAGGAAACGGCGCTGGTGGCGTTTGTTCTTGGTCCGCTCGATGGTTCCGAGCACAGTGACGCGGGGGCCGGTCTGCGGGTTCTTGAGCCTCGATGTTTCCTCGAACAACAGCGCGCCCCGGGAGTCCGTGTCCAGATTTCGGGTATGGTCCGACAGCTTCGAAAACAGCATCAACGGGCTCATATCGCAATCAAACGCGACCGTCACCAGCGACCCATAGGGCCAACCGCCCCGCGATTTATGGGTTGTCGACAGCAATGCCGCCCTGGCGCGGCGGATCAGGGCCCGGGAATGGGCGGCATGATCGGCCTTGGTTGGGGGCGAAGATTGCATTTCGTCGGTTCAGGAACGTTCGAAGCGGTTATAAAAATAACCGCTCAGCCCTCCCAGCACCATCCAGAACAGCCCCGTCACCACCAAGGTTGCAATGGCGAATTCGGATGCCAATTCCGCCGGCACCCCGCCGCCGGTGGTAATTTCATGGGCCGGGGCGCCGATGACATGGGGCAGCACGATCAGACCCACACCCAGTCCCCTCAACCAAGCTCGGGATTGCAGCGCGATCAGGGCCAACCCGGCCGCCGTCGCCGCCGCTGTCCCCAGCCACCAGGCCTGCCGGGCACTTAAATCCGCCGCCTGCATGCCCGGCAATTCCGGGGCCAGGCCAAACGACGGCGAAACGTAGAAGGCGGCAAACCCCGCCACTCCCCAAAATACGCCCCGGCGCCAGTCGATGGAACGGCCGCGGAGCGTAATCGCGCCGACCAGAAGAAACGCGAAACCGATACTGGTCAGCACGTCGGTCAACAGGGTATAGAAGCCCCTTTCGAAGCCGCCGCCCGGGGCCCATTCGCTTTCCGCCGCCGCTGGAGCTTTTTGTTGCGGTTGTTCCTGTTGGTTCCCGGCGCTTGATCCCGCGTCCTCATAGACCTCGGCGGCCAGGATCAGGGGCGTAATTTTGATCGAATGAGCGCCCCAAATGAAAATGCCGGAAAGTAAGCCGGCGGCAAGCGCCGTCAAAAAAATCCGTCCGAACATGATTATATCCCCTCAGTGGCAGGGAAAGGCGAGGGCGTGACGACCGTCGTGGGCGGCGTTGTGAATGGTCGTGGATTGGGCGAAGCCTGTACCGAGGACCAAAAAAGCGCCGAACAAAAGCGCCAACACCGCGGGCGCTATCCGGTGGGCGGCGTCAATGGCAATCCGATCCTTGAGGAGGAGGGTTTTGGTGTTCATGGTCTATGTCTCCGTTGCGGTCAAATGACAGAATCTTCACCGCTACGGTTTTACCGCCCCGCCGGAATCCCCCGTCCCACAGGTTCGCGATGACACGTGACGGCAGGTCTCCTGGCTTGCGGCTCTTCGCATCGCCCCGCCTTCCCGGTTTCCCAGTGGCATCGTGGGCGCATCAACTCACCGCTTACAGTTGCGGGGGCAGCCACGGTTGAAAGTCCCCTCTTGGGTCGACTCCTCCGTGTTCCCTTTTAATCCCCAGGCTTTTTCGCCCTTGGGGAACCGTACAAAACGACTATAAGACGGCGTCCGCCAAAGCGTCAATCGCCAAGCCGGGACAGTTTTTCGTTACCACACCCTTCAAATGGCTATAATTTCGCCATAAATCACCTTTAGGCATTTGCCTGAAACTCAACGGCAATCCTTCTCCGCCACCCAAAAGGACCATTTTGATGCCCCATACCATCGCCCTCGTCGACGACGACCAGAACATCCTCGCTTCGCTTTCGGCCGCGCTTGAGGACGAAGGCTATAGCGTCGACACCTACGTGGACGGCGTCGAGGCCCTGGACGGGATCGCCCGGCGGCCTGTGGACCTGGCCATTCTCGATATCAAGATGCCGCGCATGGACGGCATGGAACTGCTCGGCAACCTGCGTAAAAAGACCAACCTGCCGGTCATATTCCTGACCTCCAAGGACGATGAAATCGACGAAGTCATGGGTCTGCGCATGGGCGCCGACGATTACATCAAGAAACCGTTTTCCCAGCGGCTTTTGCTGGAACGGATCAGGGCCGTCCTGCGCCGCCACGAACCAGGCGAAATCGAACAAGACAAGAAGGACGTCCTGCGCCGGGGGGACCTTATTCTTGATTCCTCACGCCACCTTTGCACCTGGAAGGATAAGGAGGTGAACCTGACGGTCACCGAATTCCTGCTGGTCGAGGCGCTCGCCCGCCGGCCCGGCCACGTCAAGAATCGCGATCAATTGATCGACGCGGCCTATGGGGAACATATTTACGTCGATGACCGGACCATCGACAGCCATATCAAGCGCCTGCGCCGTAAATTCAAGAACGAGGACGAGGAATTCGCCGAGATCGAAACCCTTTACGGCGTCGGCTATCGGTATCGCGGAGGGTGATTTTATCCACCAGGTCATGAACTCATAAATGGCGACAACTGTGACGCGTGTTATTTTGTCCACTGGCAAGGAGTTAGGAGGGATTGATGCCAAAGCATCATGACCGACGACCCGACGATGCCCAGTGGGCAAAAGAACCGCGCCCCAAAAGGGGTCGGCATATGGTCCGTTTCGGTGCGTCAGGCGCCCTCACCGGAGCTCTGGCCCCGCTTTCGCGCCCCTTCCTGCCGAAACGGACCATCTGCCGATCACAGCTCATCTCCATTTATGAGTTCATGACCTAGAACGGCATGGCACGGGGTTCGGAAAAACAGCAGAAGGATAAGAACGCACCCCGCCTCGGCGGGCGTATTTTCTCGCCGCTGACCCGGCGTATCCTGACGGTCAACGTGATTGCGCTCGGCGTCCTTGTCAGCGGAATTCTGTATCTCGGCGAATACCGCCGGAACCTGATCGACGCGGAACTGAAATCGCTTGGCGTTCAGGCGGAGATGTTCGCCGCCGCCCTGGGCGAAGGCGCCGTCACCGCCCTCAGTCCCTCCGGCCAGCAACTGGTTTCTGAAATTTCCAATCAGATCGTTCGCCGGTTGGTGGAAACGACGGGAACCCGGGCCCGGCTTTTCAGCAAAAACGGATCCCTTATCGCCGATTCCCGGCGTCTGATGGGACCCGGCGGCCTGGTCAGGATCGAGGCGTTACCGCCCCCGGGCGCCGAAGGCGGGGTTCTGCCCGCCGTTTTGGAGGTCTATGACCGGCTCATACGCCGCCTGACGAGCCAGGAAGTCTTCCAGGTCTACCGTGAACAATCCCGCCAACACGCCCGCGACTACCCGGAAGCCGTCAAGTCGCTTTTGGGCGAAAGGGCGCGCATGGTACGAAGCACCGGGGGCGACCGCCTGATTCTCAGCGTCGCCGTTCCGGTGCAGCGCTACAAACACGTGCTCGGGGTGTTGATGCTGACCCGGGGATCGCAGGCCATCGACAACGCGCTTCTGGAGGTGCGTCTGGATATCCTGAAGATTTTCGCCGTCGCCTTGGGGGTGACGGTGTTGTTGTCGATATATTTGGCCAGCACCATCGTCCGCCCGATCCGGCGCCTCGCCATCGCCGCGGAGTTGGTGCGCCGTGACCACGGCCGTCAGCAGACGATTCCCGACTTCGCCGGCAGAAACGACGAAATCGGCGATCTGGCGGAGAGCCTGTCGGAAATGACCATTGCCCTGTGGATCCGGATGGACGCCATCGAAAGTTTCGCCGCCGACGTGGCGCACGAGATCAAGAACCCCCTGACGTCTCTGAGGAGCGCGGTGGAAACCACGGCGCGGCTGAAAGACCCGGAACAGCAGCGCAAGATGATGGCCATTATCCAAGAGGACGTCATCCGCCTGGACAGGCTGATCAGCGACATATCCGATGCCTCGCGCCTGGATGCGGAACTGTCCCGGGCCGAGACCGAGCCGGTGGACATCGGCGCCATGCTGGCGATTCTTGTCGAAGTGCATGACGACACCACCGACGGCGGCCCCCGGATACGCCTTGAAAACACCGCCGGTGATAGCGGACCGCTAATGGTCGACGGCATCGAGAGCCGCCTAGCCCAGGTATTTCGCAACCTGCTGACCAATGCCCGGTCCTTCAGCCCCGGCGAAGGTATCATTACTATCACCACTTCGCGCGAAAACGGCTGGATCGTCGTCCATATAGACGACGACGGTCCCGGCATCCCGGCCGACAAGGAAGAAGCCGTTTTCGAGCGTTTTTACACCCAGCGTCCGGAATCGGAGAAGTTCGGCATCCATTCGGGACTCGGTTTGAGCATCTCCCGCCAGATCGTCGACACCCACGGTGGCCGGCTTTTCGCCACCAACCGCACCGGGCCGTCAGGCGAGGTTCTGGGGGCCCGGTTTTCCGTCCGCCTGCCGGCCGGTTGACAGGCCGGTTGACAGGTCCCCTGGGGGGCTCCACGCTTACCGTGGATGGAGCAGATTCACGCCACCACTATCGATATCGACGGGTCCGGGGTCTTGCTGTCGGGACCGTCGGGGAGTGGTAAATCGGACTTGGCGCTGAGGTTGATCGACAGCGGCGCCCGGCTTGTTGCCGACGACCGTACCGATTTGGCGCTGGCCGACGGGCGTCTCGTCGCCTCGGCGCCCCGGGAAATTGCCGGGCGCATGGAAGTCCGGGGCCTGGGCGTCCTGGAGAAAGACGCGGTCCCGCAAACGGTTCTCGCCCTGGTGGTCGAATTAGTAGACCCAGAAAACGTCGAACGAGTGCCCAAAGAGGCGACGACGACTCTCCTGGGGGTCGACGTGCCCGTGGTCCGGCTCCATGCGTTCGAGGCGTCGGCGGCGGCCAAGGTTCGCGCCGCCCTGATGGTCGCGGGGGCGCTATAATGAGGACACCATGAGCAAGAAAAAAACAGACCAGCCCCGCCGACGCCGTTGGTCCTGGTGACGGGGGTTTCCGGCGCCGGCAAAAGTTCGGCCCTGAAGGTGCTCGAGGATTTGGGCTATGAGGCGGTGGACAACCTGCCGGTATCGCTCATCGGCCGCATGGTCAGCCCCGGGAAATTTTCGCAACCCGTCGCCATCGGCATCGACATCCGCACCCGGGATTTCAACGCCGCCGGATTCCTCGGCACACTGAACACCCTGGTCGAACGTCCCGATATAGACGTCAAGCTGCTGTTCCTGGATTGCGACGACGATGTTCTGGTCCGGCGCTTCGAGGAAACCCGCCGCCGCCATCCCCTGGCCGACGACCGCCCGGTCAGCGACGGGCTCAGGCGGGAAAGGGTCCTGATGGCTGACGTCCAGAAACAGGCCAACATCATCGTCGATACCTCAGAAATGGCCCTGGCCGATTTGAAGCGTACCCTCGAAGGCCATTTCGGGTTGGAGGGCGAAGGCCAGCTTAGCGTCTTCGTGACCTCTTTTTCGTACCGCCGCGGCCTGCCCAGGGATGCGGATCTGGTTTTCGACGTCCGGTTCCTGAAAAACCCCCATTACGATTTGGACCTGAGGGAGCTTTCCGGCCTTGATCAGGCGGTCGGGGAATTCATATCCGCCGATGAACGGTTTCAGCCGTTTCTCGACAACCTGACGCGGCTCCTCGAGCCCCTGCTCATCGGTTACGCCGATGAGGGTAAGAGCTATCTGACCATTGCCTTTGGGTGCACCGGCGGCCGCCATCGCTCTGTTTTCGTTGCCGAAAAACTGGCCCGCTGGCTCGACGGCAAGGACCGGAACCTGCAATTGCGCCACAGGGACTTGGACAAATCGGGCAATTGATATCAAACTCCCGGCAAGGACGGCGCCGGATCGAGTTTTTCCCTTGATCCCGGGGCACCGCCGGGGATTATCACGCCATGTGGGAAGGGCCGCTTTAAGATGATCGGTTTAGTGCTTGTGACCCACGGCCGCCTGGCCGAGGAACTGATCGCGGCGCTGGAGCACGTGGTCGGGCCGCAGTCGAACGTCATCGCCGTCTGCATCGGCCCCGACGACGACATGGAACAGCGCCGGGCCGAAATTCTCGACAGCGCCGCCAAGGCGGACGAAGGGGACGGGGTCGTGCTGTTGACCGACATGTTCGGCGGCACGCCGTCCAATCTGGCGATTTCCGTCATGGACAAGGCGAACGTGGAGGTCATCGCCGGCGTTAACCTGCCGATGCTGATCAAGCTGGCCAGCGTGCGGAAGACCGAGCCCCTGGCCGACGCCATCGAGGCGGCCCAGGAAGCCGGGCGCAAGTACATCAACATCGCGTCTAAGCTGCTGTCCCAGGACCAGGAATGAGCACCGGCGGCGGCCCCTCCCGGGAAGCGGAACCGGCGTCCGATGCCTCAGTCGGGGCGGGCGGCGAGGCGGACGGCGGCACCGTCCGCCGCCAGGTGACCATCATTAATTCCCGCGGCCTGCACGCCCGTGCGGCGGCGAAGTTCGCCAAGACCGTCGGCGCCTACGATGCCCAGGTGACGGTAAGCAAGGGCGAGCAGACGGTTTCCGGGCTGTCGATCATGGGGCTGATGATGCTGGCGGCAACGCCGGGAAGCGATGTCGACCTGATCGCCGACGGGCCCGACGCCGATGCCGTCATCGAGGCGCTGGTGGCGTTGATCGCCGACCGCTTCGAGGAAGACGACGCTCAGGGAAAAACCTGAAAACCCATTCGCGGGCCTGACCGGCCCTGGCAGGAATTCGATGACCAAGGAACAACATTTCGACGGACTGGGCGTGGCGGCGGGGATCGCCATCGGGACGGCGTATGTCCGCGAAAGCGGCGCCGTCGACGTGCCCGAACGCCGGATTCCCAAGAAGCAGGTGGAAAAGGAGCAAAAACGCCTTGTAGTCGCCGTCCGCCTTGCCCGCCGGCAAATCCGCCTCGTCCAATCCCGGGCCGCCGCCAAATCCGGCACCGCCGGCGAAGAGCTCACGTACCTCCTCGATGCCTACCTGCACATGCTTCAGGATTCGCGCCTGGTGCGCGGCGCCGAGCAGCGCATCGCCGACCAACAGATCAACGCCGAAGCCGCCGTTAATGCCGAAATCGCCGACATCGCTAAGGTCTTCCAGGCCATGGACGATTCCTATATCGCCGCCCGGGTCGACGACATCCGTGAAGTCGGCAACCGGCTGCTCAGGAACCTGACCAAGACCCCGATCAAGCCGTTTTCGGCGGCGCCGGAAAACAGCATCGTCATCGCCGAACAATTGACCCCCGCCGACACGGCGCAGCTCGACCCGGCGCAGATCGCCGGCGCCGCGGCCATGCTCGGCAGTGCCGAAGGCCACACCGCGATCATGGCCCGGGCCTTGGGGCTGCCGACGGTCCTGGGCGCGGCCGGTCTGACCAGGGGCGTGCGAACAGGAGAGTGCGTCATCGTCGACGGCTCGGCCGGTCACGTCATCGTCAACCCGGCGCCGAAGACGATCGCCGCCTATGAACGCCGCCGCACCGAACACCGGCGCCAGAACCGCCGTCTCCACCGCCTCCGCAACCTGGCCGCCA
>JADFNT010000039.1 GCA_022563215.1 Pseudomonadota bacterium | reverse complement strand
GTTAAAATAGCGTCGGCGGGGGTGTTGTCGCCAGCCGCCTTGATCTTCTCCAGCATGCCCTTCTTGGCGTAGACCATGTTGACCGTGATGCCAGTCCGGCGGGTGAATTCGTCGAGCATGGGTTTGATGAGAAACGGTTGGCGGTAGGAATAGAGGTTGACCTCCTGGGGGGCAGCGCCACTCGTCACCGCAACGCCGGTCATGCCCAGGAGAGAAAGGATCAATAAAATCAGTAAATTACGATGCAAAGCACTTCCTAACTTTTCTAACTTGCAAATGCGAATTATTCGCAACAACTTTCTGAGTTTGTTATATTTGGCGTTTCAAGGAAAGGCAAGGACTAATTGCGAATGATTATCATTTGCATTTAGGGGGCGTCTGGGGCTTCCCTCCCGTCAGGAGGGCGGTCGTGGATAAGTAATTTCTGGCTTTCCGATACGTGTTTGGGCAGAATCAGGAGTGACGTCGCCCTTCGGAGGGCCACGTGGGTGGCCATAGGATTTTTAGATGCCGCCGGCTTGGGTCCAATAACCAGTAGTTTTCAAATGAGAATCTCCAAGGTCGGTTCCTCAAAACAGGCCGCCTCGACGAAAAAGAAAAAGTCGGTGGCGAAAGCGGGCGAATTCGCCGAACGCGTCCGCGGCACGGCTGGGGTCAGTACGGTTGACAGTCCCCAGGCCGTTGAGGGAACGGCGCCGGTCGGGGGGGTGGAATCCATACTCGCGGTCCAGGAGGTTCCCGATGCAACCGACGGACGGTCCCGGGGATTGTTGAAGCAGTACGGCGATGAACTTCTTGATCATCTCGACGAACTTAGGTTGGCCATACTGACCGGGGCCATTTCCAAGGACCGGCTAACGGAACTGGCTCAGAAGTTGCGGCAAAAACGCCAGGATAGTGACGATCCCAGACTCAATGAAATTATCGACGAAATCGAACTCAGGGCCGAGGTCGAAGTCGCCAAACTGACCCGTGATCCGAAGGGGGGTTTTTAGCCCGACTCGTCTTTTTTCAATTATATTAGTGTTTTCAATGCTCTAGTTGATTTCTTCTGGGTGAAATTGGCTCTTGCCGTACGCGTCTACCCCTCCTATATTCCGGCCTCGAAAAAAAAACGATCTGGGAGTCCAAGAAGGATGAACATCACCCTGCCGCCGGACTACAAACCGACCAAAAAAGAATCTTTTATGAATAACCAGATGCGGGAATATTTCCGGCAGAAACTTTTGGTTTGGAGAGATGAACTCCTAAGTGAATCCAACGATACCCTCCAACATCTTCAAGAAGGCGGCAACTTGGAGCCCGATATTGCCGACAGGGCGTCGATCGAAACAGACAGGTCACTGGAGCTCAGGACCCGTGATCGCGCCCGCAAGCTGATTGTCAAAATTGATGAGGCCCTGGAAAGAATCGAAAAAGGGTCCTACGGCTACTGCCTGGAGACAAGCGAACCTATCACCCTTTCCAGACTGGAAGCCCGGCCCATTGCCACCCTGTCCGTCGAGGCCCAGGAACGTCACGAGCGGATGGAAAAAACCCATCGCGACGAATAACCTTTTCTTCGTGCTTCATTCCATCGGGCGCAAAAAAAGAGGCCGGTGCGTAAGCACCGGCCTTTAAAGTTGCCAGGTTCAAGTTAAGCCGAACCTAGAACGGGAAAATAATATCCCAGATTTGCGTGCCCCAGCGGGGTTGCTGCAACTGGCTGAGGGTGCCGCTGCCGCCGTAGGCGACGCGCATTTCGGCAATTTTTTCGTGCGAAATGGTGTTGTCGGAATCAATGTCCGAGGGACGGACGACGCCGGTAACCATAAGCTCGCGCAGCTCCGAGTTGACCCGGATTTCCTGGCGCCCGATGATGACCAGCGAACCATTGGGAAGAATTTGCGTGACCACGGCGGCGAAAGTCAGGCTGATGGTCTCACTCCGGTCGATTTGACCGTCGCCCTTGGTTTCATGCTTGTTGTCGAAGCTAAGCAGCGAAGCGGGATTGACCGCTTGCGGCAGCACCTTGGCAAATTCGGCTTCGAGGCCGAAAAGGGTGGTTACATTGGTGTCCTCGCTGTCGTCGCGTTCCCGCTCGGTCTTGTTTTCAAGCTTGGCGCTGTCGGAAAGGTTAAGCTTAACCGTCACCACATCGCCGATTTCCTTGGCCCGGTGGTCCTTGAAAAAGGCCTTGGCACCGGCCCGCCAAAGGGAATTGGGGTTGTCTTCGGCAATTTGGGGTGTCGGCATCGGCAGGCTCACCGGCCGGTAGTCCGGCCGCGCCACCGGGTTGACGATTTTCGTCAGTTCCGGGCCGTCGCCGATTTCCGAAAGCCGGGTCAGCACATTGCACCCGGTCACCGACACCGCCACCAAGCCAAAGGCGGTCAAGCGCAGCATGGTTTGTCCGATCTTGGGCCTCATCTTCATCTTCTCCTTATTGGCCGCTTATGGGGGCGACTTAATTCATTATTATTTTGCCGGGAGGCAGGACGGCGACTTTGGCGACGCCCGTAACTTCGGCTTCGATGACCTTGTTGGTTTGGGTGTTGTTAATCCGGATAACGTCTCCGTCGCTGCCGTTTTCCAGGGCCTTGCCTTGGGCCGTGAGCATCATCCTCGGGACCTTGAGGTAGATCGTCACCAACGACCCCTTGGGAACCAAAATCGGCGGTTGAACGTTGGCGACCCGAACCGGAATGCCCGCCCTAAGCCACCGTTTAGGGGACTTTCCGATCAATTCGTTGATATCGACGATAACTCCCCGGGGCAGCCGGTTTTGGCGAATTTTCACCCAGTTGATGTCGCGTTCGGTAATCACTTCGTTGGCCAGAATCCGCCTGGCCGGCACCGGCACATCGATTTCCCTATGAAGACGTCCCGTCACCCGCGTCCGCGTCGCCCCGGGATCGCCTGCCGGGGCGACCAGGATGGCCGTAAAACGCCCGGTCCGGGGTTCGTAGGAAACATCTTCAACGCCAACGCTTGCCGCGACGTCGCTGGCCACGTAAAGGCGCATCATCCGGTTGCTTAGTTCCACCTTCGTGTTGGGATCGGCCCCGCGGTCGATCAGCGCGGCCCGGATGTGGTCTTCGATTTCCTCGCGGGTAATCATCTGGCTTTCCCGCTCGACCACGATCTGGTCCTGAAGCCCCAGGGGCCGCCAGTCCAAACCGTAAGCCCGGGCCACCCGGTACAGCCAGCGGGAGTCGAAAATCGCCCGTTTCCCCGGGACCGGGGCATAAGCCACGGCGATGTCCGCCTTTTCCCCGGTTGCGGAAAACAGATCGCCGAGACGCACCAGTTTGCTTTTGACGCGGACGGACTCGCGCAAAACTACCTTGGATTGGTCCGCGGATCGGGACAAGGCGGCGGATTTTCCGCCTGCCGCCGAAACAGCCGGCAGCAGTAAAACCACTGCCAGCAGGGCAAAAACGAGCTTTTTCATCTCACCTCTCCTTAACGGAGCGCCGTTAGGGTACCCATCATTTCATCGGAGGTCTGAATGACCTTCGAATTCATTTCATAGGCGCGCTGGGCCGAGATCAGATTGGAAATTTCCTCGACCGCGTTGACGTTTGAGGTCTCCAGGAATCCCTGGAGGATCGAACCGAAGCCAACGGATCCCGGGTTGCCGGTGATCGCCGAGCCCGATGCCGGTGTCTCCGTTAACAGGTTGTTGCCTTCGGCCTGCAGGCCGGCTTCGTTGGCGAAGTTGGCGAGCTGTATCTGCCCGGCGTTGGAGAACGCGACCTGACCTTCGATTTTGACCAGCACTTCGCCGGATTGGTTGATGGTCACGTCAACGGCGTTGTTGGGAACCGTGATTCCGGGCTCCAAGGTGAAACCGTCGTGGGTGACGATTTGGCCGTTGGCGTCCAACTGGAAGGTTCCGTCCCGGGTGTAGGCGGTTCCGCCGGTGGGCAGGGTGATCTGGAAGAAGCCCTTGCCCTGGATGGCCATGTCGAAGGTGTTGTCGGTGGCTTCCAGGTTGCCCTGCTCATGGATGCGGTAGACCGCCGCCAACTTGACGCCGAGCCCCAGTTGCGCGCCCGACGGGATCACGGTGCCGGCATCCGACGACGTGGTGCCGACGCGCCTCAGATCCTGATAGATCAAATCGTGGAATTCCGTGCGCCTGCGCATGTATGCGGTGGTGTTCATGTTGGCCAGGTTATTCGCCACCACCTCCACGTTCCTTTGCTGCGCCAGCATTCCTGTCGCTGCAATGTCTAAAGATCTCATAATTCCCGTCCTTTCTTGGTATTCTTCGTCGTTGGTTTGGTTTCTTGAGGTTGCATGGGGTTGATCCTCCGGCGCCGGGCCTTTGGCTTGAACGCCGGCGTTTTTCTCGTTTCGATGGGTTTAGTAGGTTTTAAGCCGTTTGACCCATCTCCTTGATCATGCTTCTCATCCTTTCGTCTTCGCGGTCGATGAATTTGCGGACACTGTCATACGTGCGGCTAATTTCGATCATCTTCGCCATTTCCAAAATCGGTTGAACGTTGGATCCTTCGAGCATGCCCTGGATGATTTCCGGCGATTCCACGTCCCTGGGCGTTTGTTCGGTGGAGAAAAGGCCGCCGGCGAAACGCTTGAGCAACTGCGGGTTTTCGAAGTTAACGAGCTTGATCCGGCCGAGGTCACCGTTATTGGTGGCCACCGTGCCGTCCCGCGAGATGGTGATTTCCGTGTCCTCGGGTCCCAGGAAAAACGGCGAGTTGCCGGTTGAAAGAAGCGGCTCGCCGTTCTGGTTGACCAGTTGCCCGCCGTCATCCAGCTTGAAACGGCCCTTGCGGGTGTATCGTTCCCCGTCTTCGGTCTGGACAACAAAGAACCCTTTGCCGGTGATGGCCAGGTCGAGGGGATTGCCGGTTTCTTCCACCGGCCCTTCGCTGAAATCCAACAGGGTTGCAATGTCTCGGACAAAGGACAATTTCCCCCCCAACAGCGTTTGGCCGCCGGGGCTTTTCACCAGATGTTCGACGAACATCACGCGTTCGCCCTTGAATCCATTGGTGTTCATGTTGGCGATGTTGTTGGCGACAATGTCCATTTGACGTCGGAGCCCGCCTTGTCGGGAAAGCGCTATCAGTGTTGTCGTTTCCATGGTTCCACAAATCCCTTGTTAAAATTCACACGTACCCGGCGATCACTATGCATGGGCCGTGCCAATCGATGAATTTGTTGAAAATCAACGGGTTGTAGGAATTTTCGTGGCGAGGGGGGCTTATCACGGCGGCAGCGGAAGGTATGCTTTGCCCGGCATTTATTGCCCGGGGCGAAAACGGGCGTAAATTTTATTGGTAACAGCCGTTGTTGCCCGGCACCGGGGACATTTGGTATTCTCTGATTCGGCCTTGCCGCGCGGGTAACTGGACGGCAAGTTCCAAGACTGATTATGAAGATCGGAGGGACCAGCGACCGCCGTTCTCAAGAAGTTGTTAACCAACCCAATCTATATTTTCCCAGCGGCGGAGCTAACGACGTGAGGCCTGTAGTATCACAGGGATCAGGCGATGGCCGACGAAGAAGACCTAGAAGACGAAGAACCTGAAGACGAGAATGGTGAAGACGATGAGGATGGGGACGAGGATGATGAGTCATCCGACAAACCCGGCGGCAAGAAGAAACTCATCATCATTGCCATCGTTTTGTTGCTCGCCATTGGCGGAATCGCTGCGGCTTACTTCACCGGGCTCCTCCAGCCGATAATCGAATTGATCACCGGCGAAGAGGCTACAGAGGAAGAGGAAAAGAAAGTTGACAAGGAAAACGCGGTCTTTTTTCCGTTGGAGGAATTGATCGTCAACCTCAACACCGGGGGTCGCAAATCGACCTTCTTGAAGATCAGGATCAGCCTGGAACTTGCCGAAGGTGAGGATATTAGTAGGATCGAAAGCGTCATGCCCCGTATCATGGACAACTTCCAAGTTTATCTTAGGGAGCTGAGAATAGAGGATTTGAAAGGTTCGGCGGGGATGTACAGGTTGCGCGAAGAGTTGCTAACGCGGGTCAATGCCGCCGCCGCCCCTGCCAAAATCCAAGACGTTTTGTTTAAGGAAATGCTTGTCCAATAGGGCCTCCATGTAGGTTAGGAACAATATTGTCATGACCAGTCCTGCCGACGAAGAAGATCAAGACGCCCTGGCCGCCGAATTGGAAGCCTCCGTGGAAGGTGATGACGCGGACGGTGACGCAGGCGGTGACGCGGGCGGTGAAGATGAACAGGACGATCTCGCCGCCGAATGGGAATCCATGGTCGGAGAGGGCGAGGGCGAGGGCGAGGGCGAGGGCGAGGAAGGCGATGTTGCCGGCGGTGCCCGGGAATCGACGCGGGTCCTGAACCAGGAAGAAATCGACAGCCTTTTGGGGTTTGACGAAGAGCATGAAGAAACCGGAGAAAAATCCGGCATTCAGGCAATTTTGTCGAGCGCCCTTGTTTCATACGAACGCCTGCCGATGCTGGAGGTTGTCTTCGACCGTCTGGTCCGCCTGATGTCGACGTCGCTTAGGAATTTCACCTCCGACAACGTCGAGGTTTCGCTCGACAATATTGCCTCGATCCGTTTCGGCGATTACCTGAATTCGATCCCGTTGCCGGCCATGTTGAGCGTGTTCAAGGCCGAGGAATGGGACAATTTCGGACTCATTACCGTCGATTCATCCCTGATTTATTCCATCGTCGACGTACTTCTCGGCGGCCGCCGGGGCACAGCGGCCATGCGTATCGAAGGCCGCCCCTATACGACCATCGAACGTTCGCTCGTCGAACGGATGATTCATGTCATGCTCGGTGACCTTAGCGCCGCGTTCGAGCCCCTGAGTCCGGTGACTTTCCGTTTCGACCGCCTGGAAACAAACCCCCGGTTCGCCACCATTTCCCGGCCTTCCAACGCCGCCATCGTCACCAGGCTTAGGATCGACATGGAAGACCGCGGTGGCCGTTTGGAGTTGTTGCTGCCGTACGCGACCCTGGAACCGGTTCGCGAATTACTGCTGCAGATGTTCATGGGCGAGAAGTTCGGCCGTGACTCCATCTGGGAAACCCACCTGGCGCAAGAGCTGTGGCTGACCGAAATAGACCTGGAAGCCGTTGTCGACCAGCAGATCATGCGTCTGAGCGAAGTTTTCAATCTCAAGATCGGTTCGCGGATCATGTTCAGCGCCACCCCGGATTCCCTGATATCCCTGCAGTGCGGCAATGTTCCAATGTATTCCGGCAAGATGGGCCGCAAGGGCAACCAGATCGCCATCAGGATTGAAGATAGAATTGAAAAGAAACCTCGCTAGATCGTTGCCTACGACACGGTTCCCGGATAACGGGGCCGCGTTCGTGGTCAAAAAAATAAGTTTGGCGTCAACAGGTAAGGAATTGTCGTGACCTATTCGTTAATCATCGATCTTTTCGTTGCCATTCTGCTGGTCGTGACCATTGGCTATGCCATCGTCCTCAACAGGCGGTTGGGAAAATTAAGAGGGGACACGGCAGAGCTTAAAAAACTCGCCGCCACGTTCGGCGAGTCCACGGTCCGTGCCGAAGAAAGCATCGAAAAACTGAGAAACACGGCGGATATGCTGCAGGACCGGATGGAAAAGGCGGAAGCCTTGCGCGACGACTTGGCGTTCCTTATCGACCGTGGCGGCCAAGCGGCGGACAAACTTGAGGATTTAGTGCGAGCCACCCGGGATAAGGTCGGGATCGGCCCGCGGTCGGTCTCCGAAAACGCCAACGCCGATGTCGATAAAGGCGATGTCCAATCCAGGCCCCTTATGGCCCGTCCCGACGGGCCGGCGGGGGCGGATACGGACGTTGATGGGGTAAGGTCCGAAGCCGAACGGGAACTGCTGAAAGCGATCAGATCATCGGGATAAGCATCATTCGCCTGGGTTGGGGTTGGGCGTTCGATTTGGGTTGAGGAAATGACCATGAAGAGAATCTTTTCAAGGATAAGGTTCCTGCCACTCACCATCTTTGCCGCGACATTGATGTTAACCGTAAAAATCGGCGACATCTGGAATGGGTTTGACGGGCTCATTAACGGCACCATCTATGTGTCCGATGCGGTCGCTCAGGCCCCCGAGGAAAGCGCTAAACCGGCGCCAGGGGACGGCCAGCCCACAAACGGAGAAAAAACCGCCGAAGAGGCCGTCCCGGCAGGGTTGAAGGACGAACCCCAGGGCCAAATGTCGAAGCTGATCACCGATGACCCGACGCTTCTGACGCCGGCGGAAATCGACCTTTTGCAACAACTAGCCGAACGCCGCCGGGTCTTGGAATCCCGGGAACAGGAACTTGAAATCCGAACCGGACTGTTGGCGGCGGCGGAATCCCGGATCGACAAAAAGGTCGAAGAACTCAAGGTATTGCGTGAAACCATCTCCGGTCTGATCAAGACCTTCGACGCGCAACAGGACGCCAAGCTTTTAAGCCTGGTTAAAATTTACGAAAACATGAAGCCCAAGGAAGCCGCGAGGATTTTCGAGGAACTTAATATGGATACTTTGCTCGAAGTCGCCGAGCGGATGAAGGAACGTAAGCTGGCCCCCATCATGGCCAAAATGGACCCCGAAAAGGCCCGTGATATGACCGTCGAACTGTCGCGGCTTCGCCAATTGCCGCTGATAGGCCAACAGGCCGGAGGTTAAGAGGCGCAACTTCGGATTCGTAGCGGTTCCGATCCATTTCCGGCATGGGGATTCCATGCCGGCCCTGAGTTGGAGAAAACCATGGCTGTCGACATGAACATGAAGGTGCTGGTCGTTGATGATTACAAAACCATGCTCCTGATTCTGGCAAACCCGTTGCGGCAATTGAAATTCTCCAACATTGAGGATGTCATGGACGGCTCCGAAGCGCTTAGTAAGCTTCGGGGGGATGATTTCAGTCTGGTGATATCCGACTGGAACATGGAACCGATGACGGGCATCGAGCGTCTGCGCGAAGTCCGCACCGACGAGAAATTGAAGCACCTTCCTTGCATCAGGATTGCCGCGGAAAGCAAATCCGAAAACGTCATCGCCGCCAAGGAAGCAGGCGTTTCCAACTACAGCGTCTGAGTCTAACTGGAGACTCCAGTTGCCGCCCCCGGCAGTCGTGCCGCTTCCTGTTTGCACGACTCCGTCAACCGCCATTTTTATTGTCTCGCCGTCGAGCGTTCCTGACCCTTCTCCCGAATAGAGCGTGCCGGCATAGGTAGGACCCGTTGCCCCGCCGCCGGCTGCTTTCTTAATAAAGGCCACCTCGGTAAAGAGCGGTCTCGTGTCTGCATTATTATCCACGGTAATCGTAGCGGACTGATTCGTCGCAACTACGGAAGCGGAAGTGACAGCGGCATGACCGTGGGCTTCGTCTGCGCCGTCGGGTCCGCCGTTATCACCGGTCCTTTTTTGGTTCTGCGCCGAAAGGGCATCAAGAGAAACTTGCATGGCATGGGCAGCCTGAGTGTGGTTGTGAGAGGTTGCGGTGTGGGAGTGGCCTTGCGTCCCGCCGGTGTTCAGCACATTGCCGGTTGTGGTAGCCATCACGAATTTATCAAAGATGTCAATATTACAGTTTGTCTCTCCGCTTCCGCAGAGGTCCCAGCCGGAAGGAATGCTCGCGAGTGTCCCCGTCCAGATGGCAATGACCGAATCCGGTGTATCTCCCCCACCGGTATCATTGTCAATGGCGACGAGGCCGATGTAGGGCGGCAGCCAC
>JADFNT010000346.1 GCA_022563215.1 Pseudomonadota bacterium | reverse complement strand
ATCGACCTTGTCGACGATGGCGTCGATGCGGCGGCGTTTTTCCGGCCCGTCGAAGCCGCGCACCTCGGCGATGAAACCCAGGTAGGATTCCGCCGTCATGTCGCCGTAGGCGGGCGCGCCTTCGGGCAGGTAACCGATGCGGCGCTTGACCTCGACCGGGTGGCGGGTGACGTCGAAGCCGCAGACTTCCGCCGTTCCCGACGTCGGCTCGATGAACCCGGCCAGCATCCGCATGGTCGTCGATTTTCCGGCCCCGTTGGGGCCCAGAAAGCCCAGGACTTCACCGCTGGCGATGGTCATGGAGATATCGTCGACGGCGAGAAGCGGCCCGAACCTCTTGGTCAAGCCCTTGAGGGCGATCTTCTCCGTCATCATGGCGTTCCCAGGTTCCCTTTTTCTATTTGCCCCGGCACGGTCGATAAGCGAGGCCAAAAACGAAGCTAAAATATAAGCCCAAATGTGGCCGAATGATGGACAACGGCGGGAATATAGTGGGCCCCGTTAGGTCCCGCAACCGCGCCCTTGAACATTTTTTTGATCGGATTCCGCCCCCGGGGCCCAGGACGGGGGGTCAGTTTTTCTTGCCGGCGTAGGGGTTTTGAATGGCCTTGACGATGGATTCGAAAACCTCGCGGACCTGGCTTTCGTCGCAGCCCATCAGCAGCGCGTCCTCGAAGGCTTCCTGGCAGTATTCGCGTATTTCATCCAGGTTTTCGTTCAGCACCGCCAGCTTTTCCTCGCACGAAACCGGGCGGCCGTCCGGCTGGCGCCAGGTGATGCCGGGTTCCTGATTCTTGCTTTTGCCCATCTTGATCGTTTCCTTTGCTAGCTGCCGCCGTCCTAGTTATCGTCTAGTTATCGTCCCCGGGGCCGTCGCTTTCCCAGCGCATCCTGGGAACGCCCTTGGGTTGCGTTTGGTCCAGCAACTGGGTGACGCGGCCGAGGTTCTTCTCGGTGATGGCGGCCATTTTATTCATTCCCCGGGCCCTGTAAACGCCGCTGGCCAAGTCGAAGGCCTCCGCCGCGCCGCGAAGGCGGTCGGCATTCTTGGTCATCTTTCCGAGCAGGAACAGGGCCGAGCCCAGGTTGTTCTGGGTTGCCGCCCACAACACCGGGTTTTTCGCTTTCGTCCGCACCTCCAGGGCCGAGCGGCAGGCGTTGGCGGCCTTCTCTATGGCTTCGGCGTTTTTCAGTTCCTCGCCCAGGACCTGTGTGACCTGGGCGAAATTGTTCATCACCTCGGCCCAGCGCATCGGGGTGTCGGCGCGGGTATAGACCCGCATCGCCGACTGATAGGCGCCGAGCGCGTGTTTCAACATGTCGATATCGCCGCTTTCGAAGTCGAGCCGGAACAGCGCCTCGCCGAGGCGGTTCTGCACCGCCGCCCAATCCATGGGGTCGTCGTTGCGGGTCAGCACCTTCAAGGCGGCGCGGAAGGCGTCGGCGGCCTCGCCGAGGACCTCGTTGTCGCCGGATCTCTCGGCGATGGACTGCAGGATGGAGCCCAGGTTCTTCTGGATCAGGGCCCATTCAAGCGGGGTTTCCTCTTCGGTCAGGACCCCTAAGCATTCCTTGTAGGTTTCCACCGCCCGGCGATAGAGGCTCACCTCGCCGCGCTGGATGGCGACCGTCGTCAAGGCATTGGCGTAACACGTGCGGACCAACCCCCTCTCGCGGCGGGTCATGTCGCCGGTCCCATCGTCCAGCACCGCCCCGGCGCCGTCCAGCGCCAGCGGCAGCTCGCGGGCCAGGGCCGCCGCCTTGGCCTCGGACTTGGGCACCGCCGCCGCCAGGGAGACGGCATACAGGAAATCGGCGAACGGGTCGGTGAAATTCACCGGCAGGGGAAGCACCGTTCCGAGGACGAAGCTGCCGGGGGGGTCTTCGTTCCAGGTGGCGAAGGAGATGAATTTCAGGTGCAAGGTCAATCCCGGCGGCGGCACGTCGCCCCAGATCAGGAAGCCGAGCGCGAAAGCCCAGACGAGCGCCGTATATTCGAACGGAGCGATGATGGAGATGGGCGCCCGTTTCATGCCTTCGAACAGAAAATACTGACCGAGGCCGCCAAAGGCGCCAACGGCGATCAGCAGCAGGAGTTCCTGCCAACCGGGTGTCTGCCAGGTCCAGAACAGCGGCAGGCCGGCGATGTGGACGGGCGTTCCCTGGTTCCACTGCTGAATACTCAAGAGCAGGTCGTTCTGGAACGCCGAGCCGGGGCGAAGGAGGTTCGGCGTCATGTCCTTGGTTCAGCGGCTTCAACGGCGAATCGCGATCGGCTCGTTCTGGGATTCCTGTTGGGCGATGCGGTGCCGAACGGTGGCTCTTTGAATCTGGCGGGTGCCCGGCTCGTCGATGAAAGCTGGGAGTCGATCACCGTCGATGGAGCCGAGCAGATCGCGCTGCGCGTTCTATTCGAGACAGATGCCTTAGAGCGTATCGAATTGCAAATCAGGCTTGACCCGGAATCGCAGCTTCCCTCGT
>JADFNT010000345.1 GCA_022563215.1 Pseudomonadota bacterium | reverse complement strand
CCGAAGATTACGGCCATTGGCTCGGCGACGCCTTCGCGTCCGGCGGCAGCCAGGGCTACGACCACAAGAAAATGGGCATTACCGCCAAGGGCGCCTGGGAATCGGTAAAGCGGCATTTCCGCGAAATCGGCACCGATATCCAGAATGAGGACTTCACCGTCGTCGGCGTCGGCGATATGTCCGGCGACGTTTTCGGCAACGGCATGCTGCTGTCGAAACACATCAAGCTGATCGGCGCCTTCAATCACCTGCATATCTTCGTCGATCCCGATCCCGACCCGGCAAAGAGCCTGGCCGAACGCCAGCGGCTGTTCAGGTTGCCGCGCTCGGCCTGGACCGACTATGACAAAAAGCTGATTTCGCACGGCGGCGCGATCTACGAGCGCAGCGCCAAGTCTCTGCGTTTGTCTCCGGAAGCACGCGCCCTTTTCGAGGTGCCCAAGGATCAGATAACGCCGAACGAGCTGTTGAGTTATATGCTGAAAGCGCAAGTCGACCTTATGTGGTTCGGCGGCATCGGCACCTACATCAAGGCGTCTTCAGAATCCGACCTCGACGTCGGCGACCGCGCCAACGATACCATCCGCGTCAACGGCGCCGAAATTCGCTGCAAGGTCCTCGGCGAGGGCGCCAACTTAGGCGCGACACAATTGGGGCGCATCGAATACGCGCTTCGGGGCGGGCGCCTGAACACCGATTCCATCGACAACTCGGCCGGGGTCGACTGCTCGGACCACGAGGTCAACATCAAGATCCTGATCGATTCGGTCGTCGCCAAGGGCCGTCTTTCGGCGGCCCAGCGCAACAAGCTGCTGGCCTCGATGACCAACGAGGTCGGAAGCCTGGTGCTGCGTCACAACTACCTTCAGACCCAGGCCATGACCATGATCGAATCCAAGGGCGGCCAGGCGCTGGCCAACCAGGTCCGCCTGATGCGGATGCTTGAGCGCGCCGACAAGCTGAACCGAGCCGTGGAGTTCCTGCCCGACGACGAAACCCTGGACGAACGCGAGGCGGCGAAACTGGGCCTCAACCGTCCGGAAATCGCCATCCTGATGTCGTATTCGAAGATCTGGCTTTATGACGAGCTGTTGGCTTCCGATCTGCCGGACGACCCGCGGATGGAAGAAGACCTGGTCGATTATTTCCCGACCCCCTTGAGGTCCAAGTACCTGAATGATATCCGCCGGCACCGGCTGCGCCGCGAAATCATCGCTACCCGGCTGACCAATTCCCTGGTCAATCGGGTCGGCGACACCTTCATTCCCGAATTCATGGAAAAAACCGGCAAATCCGCGGCCCAGATCGCCCGCGCCTACACCATCGCGCGCGAGGTATTCAGTCTCCGCGACATTTGGTCGGCGATCGAGAAACTGGACAACCGCGTGCCGACGGCGACACAGACGGCGATGATCCTGGACACCAATCACCTGATCGAATGGGTGACGCTTTGGTTCCTGCGCAACGGCAAGCGGGGACTCGACCTCGGCCAGCATGTGGACGAGTTTTCGAAAGGCATCGCCAAGCTGTCCGACGGCCTCAAGGGCGTGTTGCCGAAACACTACCTGACCGACATGAAGAAACGCGCCCAGCCCTATATCAGCCAAGGCGTGCCCGAGGCGCTGGCGCTTCGCGTCGGCAATCTGGTCAACCTGTATTCGGGCTGCGATATCGTGCGCCTTGCCAACCGGCGCCAGCTTCCCGTCGAACACGTGGCCCGGATGTATTTCGCCATCGGCACTCATTTCCATCTCGGCCGTCTTCGCGCCGCCGCCGATCAACTGGATTCCGACAGCCATTGGCAGCAACTGGCCGTCGCCGCGCTCATCGAAGAGATTTACGGCCATCAGCTTGCGCTCGCCAACCATGTCCTCGATTTCGCCGGTTCCAACAAGGACTGCGACAAGGCCATTACCGGCTGGATCAGGAAAAACGGAGACGCGGTGGCGCCGACGGAACGACTGCTGTCGGAACTGTGGTCAACGGAAATCAACGATATCGCCATGATCGCCGTCGCCAGCCGTTCGCTCAGGGCGATGACGGACGCCGGCCCGGGCTAGTGACCGTGGCCGGCGGGGGGGAAAGCCAAAAGACCCCGGCCCTCGGGCTTTTCAGCTGGTGTCTCTATGACTGGGCCAACTCCGCTTTCCCGACGGTCATCACCACCTTCGTCTTTTCCGCCTACTTCACCGAGGCCATCGCCACCGACAAGATCACCGGCACGTCCCAGTGGGGCTATGCCATCAGCCTGTCCGGGCTGGCGGTCGCCCTGTTGAGCCCCCTTTTGGGCGCCGTCGCCGACCATGGCGGCCGGCGCAAGCCCTGGCTGTTCGTCTTTACCCTTCTTTGTATCGGCGCCTCGGCGCTGTTGTGGCTGGCCCGGCCGGACGCCGGCTTCGTCATCATGGCGTTGATGCTGGTGGCGCTGGCCAATTTCGCCTTCGAGATGGGGATGGTTTTTTATAACGCCATGCTGCCTGAC
>JADFNT010000344.1 GCA_022563215.1 Pseudomonadota bacterium | reverse complement strand
GGCATAGGGAATTTTCACGCCCCGGCAAAAAAATACCCCTTGCAAACGCGAATCCATCCGTCCGACCAGGATCATGAGGAATTTGCCGGTATGAGTTTAATTTTCTTGCCCTTGATGGTCATGGAGACCTCGCCCGAGCGCAGCCTGAGGGCATCGCCGCCGAACACCTCGCGGCGCCAGCCCTTCAACGCCCGCACCTCGGCCTGCTCGCCGAAGGCGGCGATGAGTTCGATGTCGGCGGCCGAGGCCAGAAGCTTCGAAGCAACGTCGGAGTCCTCGGATTTCATTTTCAGCAGCACCTTCAACAGGTCCGATACCGGCCCGATGCCGCGCGGCAGTTGCGGTTTCAGCTTCGGTTGCGGGCGCTCGCCCTCGGGCACCGCCAGGCCCATCTTCACCGCGTTTAGGAGTTGTTGGCCCTGTTCCCCCTTGGCCAGCCTGGCGCCCAGGCCCCGGGTGCGGGCGAGTTGTTCCGGGGTCGATGGCGTGTGGTGGGCGATTTCCACCAGCGCCTCGTCGCGCAGCACCCGGTTTCGCGGCACGTCGCGGCGCTGGGCCTTGGATTCGCGCCACGCCGCGACCTCGCGCAGCACGGCAAGAGTCCTGGCGTCGGCGGATCGGGTCTTGATGCGGCGGAAGGCCTCGCGGGGCTCGCCGTCATAGGTTGCGGGGCGGTTCAGCACCGCCATTTCCTCCTCGAGCCAGCTTTCGCGGCCGTTGGCGTGGAGTTTCCTGGCCAGTTTTTCGTAGGCCGGGCGCAGGTGGGTGACGTCGGCCATGGCGTATTTGATCTGCCGTTCGCTCAACGGCCTGAGTGACCAGTCGGTAAAGCGCGAGCCCTTGTCGATGTGGGCGTTCGCGAGCTTGGTGACCAGGGTATCGTAGCCGACCGAGTCGCCGAAGCCGCAAACCATGGCCGCGACCTGGGTGTCGAACACCGGCGCCGGCAGCCGCCCGGCCTGATGGTAGAAGATTTCCAGATCCTGACGGCAGGCGTGGAAGACCTTGAGCACGTTTTCGTCGGCCAGAATCCCGTACAGCGGTTCCAGGTCGATGCCGTCGGCCAGGGCGTCGACACACCGCGCCTCGTCGGGCCCGGCCACCTGCACCAGGCACAGGATCGGCCAATACGTCGTCTCGCGCATGAATTCGGTATCGACGGTGATGTAATCGGCGGATCGAAGGCGGGCGCAGAAATCGGCCAGCGCCTGGGTGTCGGTGATCATCGGCATGGGCGGCAGGTATAGACGTATTTGGCGGCAGCGGAAAGGGGGCCCGCCGGTGATGACAGGGGGGGAAACGCGGTGCTACAACATAACATTCAAGAATTATAATATATGGCGGAGGAGGAAACCGTGATCCGTATCGCCGCAAGCCTGCTGGTGGCCGCCGCCGTGCTGATGCCGGGACGCCCGGCGCCGGCCGAGGAAGTGAGGATCAAGCACGGCGGCCTGACCCTCAACGCCGACCTGGAACTGGCCGGGGGCAAGACATTGGCCGACGGGGTGGTGCTGATAGTCCACGGCACGCTGGCCCACAAGGACATGGAGATCGTCGTTGCGCTTCAGGACATGCTGAAGGACCGGGCGCTGACGAGCCTTGCCATCAACCTCGCCCTCGGCGTCGACGACCGCCACGGCATGTTCGACTGTACTGCACCGCACCGGCACCTGGACGGGGACGCCATGGGCGAGATCGCCGCCTGGGTCGCTTGGCTGAAGGGCCGGGGCGCGGGCCCGGTCACTCTCCTCGGCCATTCACGGAGCGGCAATCAGGTTGCCCGATACCTCATCGGCATACCGGACAAGGCGGTAAAACGCGCGGTGCTGGTGGCGCCGGGGTTGGGCGGTGCCGATGGCTATTTGGAAAAAGGCTATTTGCTGAGTCATAAAGAACCATTGGCGCCGGTGCTGGCCCGGGCCGAAGCCCTGGTCAAGGCCGGCAAGGGGGATGAATTATTGAAAGGCGTCGGATTAATTTATTGTCGCGACGCCAACGTCGCCGCCGCAACCTTTGTTGACTATTACCGATTCGATCCGGCCCGCGACACGACGGCCATCGTCACCAAAATCAAGGTGCCGGTGCTGGTCGTCGCCGCCACCGCCGACAAGGTAAACCCCCGTTTGATCGAAAAGATGAAAGGCAAGGTCGGCGGCAATGTCCGCATGGTGGTGATCGAGGACGCCGGCCATTTTTTCCGTGATCTTTTCGGCGAGGACCTGGCCGACGCCATCGCCGATTTCATCGCCGAAGGCCCGAAAAGCTAGGAAGGCTAAGGGTTACGCGCAAAAGAAACGGCCCCTCCGATTGCTCGGCGGGGCTGCCCCCCGCTCAAAATCTCTTCTAAAGGAATACTGTGCTTCACCCCATCTGTTACAAAAATCTCTTTTTCTACCATGGTTTCTTCTTCACCTTCCTTTTCAATAATCGTAATGGTTTCCTTATTGGTGGTAATATCTTTTGGTAAAGGAGATTGTCTGGATA
>JADFNT010000343.1 GCA_022563215.1 Pseudomonadota bacterium | reverse complement strand
AAACGGATAACGATGCGGTTCCCCTCGTCGATGAGGATGATCCTGGACAGGGAAAGTTCCTGCTCCATGGTCCTCCTGAACTGCCACAGGAAGTCCCGCTTGGCCTTTTTCCGCCTATCGAAAGAGACCATCCCGACCGTCGGATCGGTCGGGGCCATGGCCTGCTGATCCGATTTCCCCCGCCCCGGGCCGGCGTCGCCTGGTTCCGGCATCGGTTGGGAGGTCGTGCGCATCACCTGGGGACCTAAACCGAAGGCATCGCGCATGGAGCCGGCGTTTTTTCGGAAGCTGTCGCTGTCGACTTCGGAAAACGAAAGCAGAAGGACGAACATGGCGAACAACAGCGCCATCAGATCGGCGAACGTCACCATCCACCGGGGGGCGCCTTCGAGTTTCCTTCTTTTGAGCGCGTTCATGCCTTGTCGGAAGCCCTTCGGTTCATTTGCGGCTGCATGCCGGGCTTGTCCGTTGCCCGGCGGCTATGATCAATGCCCGGTTTGGGATCGGCAGAACGCCGGTTGCGTTGTTTTTCCGGCAAGTAGGCCTCGAGGATGTCCAGCACCGCGGTCGGATTGTTGCGTTCGTGAATCTGGACAAGAGCCTCGATGATCAGGACCCGGTTGCCCCGCTCGATCTCGTTCTTGGCCTCGAGCTTGTCGGAAATGGGAAGCGCGATCAGCTGCGCGATCAACAGCCCGTAAAGGGTCGTCAGCAACGCCACCGCCATGGCGCGGCCGATGGTCGTCGGGTCGTCCATGCTGCTCAGCATCTGCACCAGGCCGACGAGGGTGCCGACCATGCCGAACGCCGGGGCCGATTCGCCGATCGCCCGGAACACCCGTTCGCCGACTTCCTGACGCTGGATCGCCAGTTCCATTTCCTGGGTCAACATCTTGCGGATGACACCGACCTCGCGGCCGTCGACGCATAGCTGGATGCCCTTGCGGAAAAAGGTGTTGCGCACCCTGACCTTTTCCAACCCCAAGAGACCCCCTTTCCGGGCCCGCTTGACCAAGCGCATCGTCAGGTCGATGATTTCGCGGGGACTTTCGCGTTCGTTGACGAACGCCGCCCGGATGCCGACGAAAAAGGCCACGAACACGCCCGAGATCGGAAACTTGATCAACGTCGCGGCGAAGGTGCCGCCGATGACAATGAGGAATCCCGGGAGATTGAGGAAAATCGACAACTCCGACCCGGTCATGATGGCGAGCGTCACCACGGTAACGCCGATCACCAATCCAAGAAGGGTTGCTATGTCCACTTGTGGTCTCCCAGGAAAAACCTTAGGTCACGATTGAAACCGCCAACCCCGGCGAACTCAATCGCGCCCGGTTTTTTATGGAATTCCCCCGCCGGAGCAAGATTTTGGGGGATTCGAACTTACTAACACTCTGTTTTTACATGTTATTACTCGGTTTGCATATTAGAAATATTTGTCTCGAAAATCTGTGTTCGTCGTCACAGCGCCGGGAGCAACAAAGGGAATGGGAATGAACGAGCGCCCGATCATCGTGCACAGCCTTGAGGACGCCGAGGCGGCGCTGGCCGCGGCGGCGGATCTCGGCGTCCCGGTGACGCTTCGAAGCGCCCCCGGCGCCGCCCGGTATCTGGGCGCCACGGTGTTCCGGGACATGATTTCCGAGGCCGCCAAGCCTTATTCCGGCCTTTCCGTGACCGTCGTTTTCGACTGCGGAGGCGACCCCGGCCTGGCCCTGGGCGCGCTTCGTCACGGGCTGAAGGCGGTTCGGGTCGACAGTGCCGCCGACGTCCGCGTCAAGATCGCCGACATCGCCGCCCAATCGGGGGCGCGGGTGGAATTCGGCGACGAAGACAATATTGAGGCGCTCGATCTCTTGGACTTGGACGACCCGGAGGCTGCGGTCCGGACCTGGCTGCGGGAAGGTAAATGACATGCAGACCCTGGATTGCCGCCTCTACCTGATCACGCCGCCGCAATTTGATCCCGCCGTTTTCCCCGACATGCTGGCCCGGGCCTTGGACGGCGGCGACGTGGCCGCCCTTCAATTGCGTCTGAAAGGCGCCGACGACGACGCCCAGCGCCGCGCCGCCGAGGTCCTGCTGCCGCTATGCCAGGACCGGGACGTGCCGTTGCTGATGAACGACCGGCCGGACCTGGCCGCCGAAACCGGGTGCGACGGCGTTCATATCGGTCAGGAGGACGGTGATTACCAACAGGCCCGCGACACCGTGGGCAACGACGCCATCGTCGGCGTTACCTGCCATGATTCCCGTCATTTGGCCATTGAGGCCGCCGCACAGGGGGCCGATTACGTGGCCTTCGGCGCCTTCTTTCCCACCGCCACCAAGCGGGCGAAGAGTTCCGCCCCGGTCGAGATCCTGGAATGGTGGAGTTACTTGATGGTGGTGCCGGTGGTCGCCATCGGCGGCATCACGGCCGAAAACTGCCCTCCCCTGGTCCGGGCCGGCGCCGATTTCCTGGCCGTCGTTTCGGCCGTCTGGGACCAT
>JADFNT010000038.1 GCA_022563215.1 Pseudomonadota bacterium | reverse complement strand
AAACCACAACTCGGGCTGATGGCCGGCGACGACACTCCCGGCCCGGTCATCGTCCTGGTCGAGCCGCAACTGGGCGAGAACATCGGCATGGCGGCGCGCGCCATGCTCAATTGCCGGCTGACGGAGCTTCGCCTGGTCAAACCCCGCGACGGCTGGCCCAGCGACGAAGCCACGGCCGCCGCCGCCGGCGCCGACGGGGTGGTGGAAGGGGCCAGGGTTTTCGACACCACGGCCGACGCCGTCGCCGACCTGGAACGCGTCTTCGCCACCACGGCCCGGACCCGCGACATGACCCAGCGCATCCTCACGCCGCGTGAGGCGGGGGCGGAAATCCGCCAATTCATGGCCGATGGAAACGCCAAGGCGGGCGTATTGTTCGGGCGCGAGTCCAAGGGCCTCACCAACGACGACCTGGCGCTTTGCGACGCCGTGGTGATGGCGCCGGTGAACCCGGCCTTCAGCTCGCTCAACCTGGCCCAGGCGGTTTTCTGTATCGGCTATGAATGGCTGTTGGCCGGGCTCGCAGACGGAGAAGATGGCGGCGGCAGGCTGGCGATGGCCAAGGAAACCCGGCCCGCCAACAAGGCCGAACTGCGAAGGCTGTTCGAGCATTTGGAGCAGGAACTGGATGCGTCGGGGTTCCTGCACGTCAAGGAAAAGCGCCCGGTCATGGTCCGCAACATCCGCAACATGCTGCAGCGCGCCCAGTTGACCGAACAGGAGGTGCGCACCCTTCGCGGCATCATCACCAGTCTCGCGGCAAAGCGCGGCGGATAACCCTCTAAATCCGCGTCGACAGCCAGATGGCGAGGCGGGAGCCGGCCCGGATCAGCCCCGTCAGCGCCTCGTAGCCGGGCGTGTCCTTGGCGCCCAGGTCGAGGCTGGTTTGCCTGTGTTCGACCTCTTCGAGGCGGAATTCCTCGAGCCGGTCGCGGAGCTTCTTCTCCCCCCCCTCGGCGTCCAGGCGCGCGATCTGTCCGGCGTAGTGTTCATCGATGACCTCCTCGACGGCGACCGTGCATGCATGCGCCGCCTTTTCCCCAAGCAGCGCCGTCCCGGCGCCCAAGGCAAACCCGGCGACGTGCCACAGGGGCAGCAGCGCCGTCGGCCGCACCCGGCGTTCGGGAATGAGCTTGTTGAAGGCGTCGAGATGGCGGCGTTCCTGTTTGGCCATGTGCTCGAGGGCGGGGGCGCTGGCGCTTTTGCCGAGTACGCTGAGCTGGCCCTCGTAGATCCGCACGGCGCCGTATTCGCCGGCCTGGTCGACGCGGATCATGCGCTTGACCATCTCCGCCTTCGACGGATCGCCGGGCAGCCGCTTCGGGATTTTAGGCTTTTTCGTTTTTTGCTTTTTCGTTTTTCGGGCCGTGCTCATGCCTGCCTCCGGATCTTCTCGGCGCCCCAGAACGACCCCACCGCCAGGGCCAGCGACGCCGCCACATTGTAGGTCGCCATCGACACCCCGAACAGGGCCCAGTCGACCTCGTCACAGGCCTTGGCCGGCCGGGCCTCGGTCAACAGCCGGCGCAGCTCCTCCACCGTCTCGGGTTCCGGATCGCTTGCGGCGACGGCGCACGAGGCCAGGGACCGCCACCAGTGCTGCTCGACGCCGACGTGATAGAAGGCGATTTCGGCGCCGGCCAGGAACGCCACCCCGGCGCCGATCACCGCCCACACCCTTGGCCGCGGCCCCCATGTCCCGGGCGCCAACAGCGCCGCCACCGCCAATGTCCCGGCCAGGGCATAGGGGATGCGCTGATAAAGGCAAAGGATGCAGGGCTCGATGCCGATGGCCAACTCGGCCGTATAGGCGGTTGCCAGGGCGCCGATGCTGGCGGCCAGAATGGCGAACGGGACCAGCCGGGACCAGTCCATGCGGGCGGGATCAATCATCATGGTGGTCTTAAAATAAGAACTTTACGGCGGCGAAGCCACCCACCAGCAGGGCGCAGAACAGCCCGAACAGGAGGCTTAAGCGTTTTTCGATGAAGGTGCGGATCGGTTCCCCGAATTGCCACAAAAGCCCGGCGACGATGAAGAACCGGAGCCCCCGGGCGGCCACCGAGGCGACGGTAAAGATGAAGATATCAAGCGCCGTGACCCCCGACAGGATGGTGATGACCTTGTAGGGAAACGGCGTCACCCCGGCGATGAACACCGCCCAGGCGCCCCAGTCGTTGTACTTGTCCTGGAACTCGGTGAATTTCGGCCCGTAGCCATAGAATTCCAGCATCGGCTTGCCGATTTCCTCGAACAGGAAAACGCCGATGGCATAACCCAGAATCCCGCCCAGGACCGACGCCACGGTGCACACGAAGGCGATGCGGAAGGCCCGCGCCCTGTCGGCCAGCACCATCGGAATCATCAAAATGTCCGGCGGTATCGGAAACACCGAGCTTTCGATGAACGACACCCCGGCCAGCGCCGCCATCGCGCGGCGGTGTTGGGCGAGGTCCATGGTCCAGTCGTAAAGGCGCCTCAGCAAGAGTTCGGTTCCCCTTTCCGCCGCTCCGGCAGGCAGAGCGGACGCGGGCTGTTTAGCAGGGCAAGGGGTTTCGGGCAAACGGGGGATTTAAACGGGATCGGGGGTGTTGACGGCCCGTGTTGACCGGCCTACTCCCCCGGTTATGATGTGGCCGGTTTGTTAAGCCCCTGTGGCGGAATTGGTAGACGCGCGGGATTCAAAATCCCGTTCTCGCAAGGGAGTGGGAGTTCGATTCTCCCCGGGGGCACCACCCTTCGCCCCGAGGGCTCCGGGTGGCGGGCTAGCCGAAAACGCATCTTGGGCGAAGGCGTGTCCACCGAAGCCTCTTGTCAGCCGAAGCCTTCTGGCGAAGGCTGATGGCGAAGGAGGACAGGTTCAATGAGCCTACCGCCAAACGCCCCTCATGACGTCCCTCAGTTCCTGGTAACGCTCGGCCCTGGTCTTCAGCAACGCCACCGCGGCTGGCCGAAAGGGCCTTCTGCGGGCTCGCCTCCTCATGGGCGGCGGCCAGGCGGGATAACGCCGGCGGGTGCGTTTCGCGGCCAGCCCGCAAGCGGCAAAAATCATCGCGAACAGGGTGACGGGGACGAGGAACAGCATCGCGCCGCCGGTGACACCCAAGGCATAGGCCATCACCACCATAAGCAGGAATAACGGCAGCATCTGAAAAAACAGGGCGGCGACAAGGATGGCGGCCGCCAAACCGCTTCTGATCAAATCGAATTGTGTGCGCCGCATTCCCTGACCGGCCCCCTTCCATGCCCGGACGAGATTACCCGGATGACTCCCGTTGCCGCAAGGGCGTGAGGGTTCGGGCCTCGCCGGGGGCTGCTATTTCCCGACTCACTCCGTTATCTCCACCCTTCTGACCCTGGTGATGCCGGTGCCGTGGCGCTCGTCGATGCGCTCCAGCACTTCGGACAGGGTATGGGTGGCGACCATCATGCCATGACTGGATGCGTGCAGGAAGGCGCCCGAGCCCAGGTAGAAGCCGACGTGGCCGGGAAAGAACAAAATATCGCCGGGTTCGAGCTTTGAGGCGTCTTCGGGCACCTCGACGTCTTCGCCGACGGCCTCCGCCTGCTGGTCGGAATCGCGGGGAACCGCGATCCCGGCCGCCGCCAGCGGCACCTGCACCAGCCCCGAACAGTCTACGCCTAAGCCGCCGCGCCCGCCCCACAGGTAGGGCACGCGGGTGAACATCTGCGCCGTGGCGATGAAATCGGTGCGCGTCTCGCCCAGGGGCGCCAGGTGATTCCTGAACATCCAGCCGCCCGAGGCGAGGCGGGCATAATCGCCTTCTTCCTTGTCGACCGATACCCGGGCCGTCATCGACACCGACATCATCGCCGGGTATTCGCCCTTCGGGTCCGGGAACACCAGGGAGCGCACCGCCGTCACCCAGTGGGTCGGTTGGGCCAAGTTGCCGTAAAGGTCGGCCGCCGCCACGTAGCCGACATAGCCGTCGTGGCCGCATTGGCCCCAGGCCCAGCCATTTGATTCGTCATAGACGGTGAACGCCTCGCCGAACAGAAGCTCGCTCGCCTGCATGACGCCCAAATTCGAATTCGCCGTGACCGGCTTGGTCATCACCGCCGATTGGGCGGTTCCCAGGCGGCATTCACGGCCGGGAACGAAGGATTTCGACTTAACCTTGCCTTCCAGGAAGTCGGCCGCGATGTCGTCGCGGTAGGGATGGGTTCTGGGGTCGAGGGGGGGATCGAGGGGGGCGTCAGCGGGGCTCATAAGCCGGCTTCTTTTTCGATCCGAGGTTGAGCAACGGCGTATGATCCTTTAAGTAAACGCATCCCAGGCGCCAAAACGGAAAAAACGACGGCGCCAAAAAACCTTGGGGGGCGTTCCTTGGATAAAATCGTATTCACCGTGCACGAATTCATGGCCATCATGGGTAGCATGGATGAGAACCTCGCCGGCAAAAAAGCGCCCGAGGGTTCGGTTTACAACGAATGGCACGAACAATGGAAGGTGTTGGATGAACGGCTCGAAGAGCTCGACCCCATGCCCAGGGCCGACATGCTGTTCGACGGCAAGGTGACCATCAACGCCCTCACCGAGCCGCAGCTGAAAGAGGTGATCGGCGTCGTCGAAGCCCAAGTCGCCTTGCACGAAAAGCTAATCAAAGACGACGACGAGGACGCCGACCCCGAGGACCTGGAAATCTGGCAGGCGCGGCTCAAGGACCTGACCGGGCTTCTGGGCTCCAGCGATTGGCGCGAAGCCGACATCTGAGCGGCTCTTTGCCGCCGTTTCCTATAGCGTTTTAGGAATCCCCGAAGGCCGCCTCGATGGCTTCGGCGTCGATGCCGTAGGCGCGGTAAAGGTCGCGCACGTCCCCGCACTGCCCGAAACGGTCGACGCCCAGGGGCCGCACCCGGTGCCCGGCGATCGAGCCGATCCACGACAGCGCCGCCGGGTGGCCGTCCAATACCGTCACCAGCCGGGCGCCCCGCCCAAGCCCGGCCAACAGCTTCGCCAGATGGGAGTGGCGGCCGTTTTGGCGCCAATCCCCGTACAGCCGGTCGGGCGAGGTCACCGCCATCAGGCCGATCCCGCCAACCGATTCCGAAAGCTTTTCGTGGGCGGCTTCGGCCTCGGCCGCCAGCGCCCCGCAAGTGATGATGGCGCCGGTTGATTTCGGCCCCGGCTTGGCCCGCCAATAGGCGCCGGCCAGGATGTCGCGGCGAAGGGTCTTGGTGATTTTGCGCCGCGGCTGAATCAGCGGCAGGGTCGACAGGCGCAGGTACACGGCCCCGCCGTCATCGGCCTGCATGTGATCGAACCCCCAGCGCATGATCTCGGCCAGTTCGTCGGCGAAGGCGGGCTCGAAACAGGCCAGCCCCGGCTGGCCGATGCCGATCAACGGCGTGACGATGGACTGGTGGGCGCCGCCTTCGGGCGCCAGCGACAACCCCGACGGCGTCGCCACCAGCATGAAGCGTGAATCCTGATAGCACGCGTAATTGAGCGCATCGAGACCGCGTTGGATAAACGGGTCGTACACCGTGCCGATGGGGAACAGGCGCTCGCCGAACAACTCGTGCGACAACCCGAGCGCGCCGAGCATCAGGAACAGGTTGTTTTCGGCGATGCCGAGCTCGATGTGCTGGCCGTGCTCGTCGGCGGCCCACTTCTGGACCGAGGCCACATGGTGGTCGCGGAAGGTGTCGCGGACCTGGTCGCGGGCGAAGATGCCGCGGCGGTTGACCCAGCCGCCCAGGTTCGTCGATTGGGTGACGTCCGGCGACGTGGTGACGATGCGCTCGGCCAGGGCCCCATCGGTGGCGGCAAGGTCGAACAGGATTCGCCCGAAGGCTTCCTGTGTACTGAGGGGCGCGCCAGGGGAAGCACCCTTTTCGCCATTTCCGGGCGCCGGCAGCTTCGTTGGCAACTTCCTCGGCACCTCGATCGCCGCCGCCGTCTTCCGGCGCCCGCCGTTCAAGGCATTGAACGGCGCTCGGTCCAGGAACCGCTCGATGTCGGCGGGCGGGACCTGCAGCCCGGCGAAGGGGTCCCATTCGCGGCCCTCGGCGATCCCCAGCTTTTGCCGGAAGCCATCGATCTGTTCGGCGTTGAGAATACCGGCGTGGTTGTCCTTGTGGCCGGCCAGGGGTAGGCCGTGGCCCTTGATGGTATAGGCGATGAAACACGCCGGTGTGTCATCGGTGATGGAGGCGAAGGCTTCGAGGATGGTTTCCAGGCAATGGCCGCCGAGGTTGGTCATCAGGTCCTGAAGCTGCTCGTCGTCGGTGGACCTGAGGAGGTCCTCGATCCCGTCTTCGTCGCCGATGTCGTTCCACAACTGCTGGCGCCAATGGGCGCCGCCCTGGAAGGTCAGCGCCGAATAGAGGTCATTGGGGCAGGCGTTGATCCATTTCTTCAGGGCCTTGCCGCCGGGACGCTTGAAGGCCTCCATCATGCGCTTGCCGTATTTCAGCGTCACCACGGTCCAGCCGGTGTTGCGGAAGGTACGGTCGATCCAGCGGAACATCCGGTCGGAGACGACGGCGTCGAGGCTCTGGCGGTTGTAGTCGATGATCCACCAGCAATTCCTGAGGTCGTGCTTGCGGCCTTCCAGCAGCGCCTCGTACATATTGCCTTCGTCCATTTCGGCGTCGCCGACGATGGCGATCATGCGGCCCGGGTCCTGGGCGGCGACGGAGGTTGAATGACGCCGCAGGTAATCCTGGGCCAGCGACACGAACACCGTCATCGCCGGGCCCAAACCCACCGAACCGGTGGAGATGTCCACATCGTCGGCATCCTTGACGCGGGAAGGGTAACTCTGGGCGCCGCCGAAGGCGCGGAAGTTTTCGATATTTTCCCGGCTTTGATTGCCGAACAGGTACTGGATGGCGTGGAAGACGGGGCTGGCGTGGGGCTTGACCGCGACACGGTCCTGGGGCCTGAGGACGTGGAAATAAAGCGCCGTCATCAGCGCCGTCACCGACGCGGACGACGCCTGATGGCCGCCGACCTTCAACCGGCCCGGGTTTTCGCGCAGCGCGTTGGCGTGGTGGATCATCCAGGTGCTGAGCCACAAAACCTTCTTTTCCAGCTCGCGGAGAACCGGCAAGGCTTTGGATATGGCGTCTTTCCCTGGGCCGGATTGGGCTTGTTCGTCGAGGGGCGCCATGGGCAGAATATAACCCCTGAAGGCGGCGCATGTCCTTGCGAAAGACACCTTAAAATGGCATAAAATAGCAATCAATAGCAATTATCGGCAAATTAAATGGAATATTATGCCAAAACATACCCTTGATGCGATAGATCGACGGATCCTGGAGAATCTCCAGGACGACGCCCGCATGGCCAACGTCACCCTCGCCGGCAAGGTCGGCCTGTCGCCGAGCCCGTGCCTGCGCCGGGTCGGCAACCTTGAAGAAACGGGCGTCATCCGCAGTTATGCGACCCTCCTCGATGCCGAGGCGGTGGGACTGCCGGTCAGCATCTTCGTCAGCGTGACGTTGGAAAAACAGATCGAACCGGTGCTCGAAACTTTCGAAGAGCATATCCGGGCGCGGCCCGAGGTCATGGAATGCTATCTGATGACCGGCGACGCCGATTACCTGCTCAGGGTGGTGACGTCGGACTTGGCCGATTATGAGCGCTTCTTGCTGGGGCACCTGACGCGCATCCCGGGCGTCGCATCCATCAAGTCGTCCTTCGCCCTCAAACAGGTCGCATACCGCACGGCGCTGCCGATCGCGCCCGAGGCGGACGAGGGATGATCCTCGAAATATCAAGGCGGGGGCTGTTGGCCGGCCTCGGCATGGCGGTGCTTGGGTTGGCGTTGGCGGGATTCATGTTCCTGGAAACGGCGCTGGCGCCGAAGGCCGATTTGTGGCCGCGCTGGCAGGCCCACGATGCCAACTCCCGGACCCTTATCGATCACGCCGAATGGAACCGGTTTCTCAAGGCTTATCTCGAACGCGGCGTCGACGGCATTAACCGCGTCGCCTATGGCCGCGTCACCGGGGCCGACAAAAAGGCGCTCGACAATTATCTGACCAGGCTCAGGTTAATCCATATCGGGCGCCTCAACCGCGCCGAACAGTTGGCCTATTGGATCAATCTCTATAACGCGCTGACCGTCAGGCTGGTGCTCGCATACTTTCCGGTCGACAGCATCAAGGACATCGACATTTCCTCGGGACTTTTCGGCGGGCCTTGGGACCGCAAGCTCCTGGACGTCGATGGCGCGCCCATGAGCCTCAACGACATCGAGCACCGCATCCTCAGGCCCATCTGGCGGGATTCCCGCATCCACTATGCCGTCAACTGCGCCGCCATCGGATGCCCCAACCTGCTGCCCCGGGCGTTCACCGGCAAGAATGCGGAAACGCTCCTGGATTTTGCCGCCCAAGCCTACATCAACCACCCAAGGGGCGCCCGCATCGAGGACGGGCGGCTGATCGTGTCCAAGATCTACGCCTGGTTCGCGGACGACTTTGGCGGCTCGGAAGAAACCGTGATCGTCCATCTTCGGGCCTTGGCCGAACCGCCGCTGGCCGAGGCGCTTGAGGGGCGGACCACCATCGACGATTACGAATACGACTGGGGGCTCAACGGGTCCGGGTCCTGAACTTCCGGGACGGCGGCCACGCCGGAAGGGCGGGCGGCTCAGATATCAATGGTGACGTTGGTTTTGGGCCGCGACGAGCAGATCAGCACCTGGTCCTCTTCGTCGGGCATGAGGACATCGTCGTCGATGTATTCGACCTCGCCCTCCACAAGGCGGCACATGCAGGTATGGCAAATTCCCGACCGGCAGCTGAAGTCCGGATCGAGGCCGTTGGCTTCGGCAAGTTCGAGGATGCTTTCCTTGGCCGGGTCCCATTTGACGGTGACACCCGAGCCCTGGAAGGTCACCTCCAATTCGCTGGTGGCGGCTTCGGCGCCGGGCCTGGGCGGAGCGGACGGTTCCGTTTGGTCCTTGCTTTCGTCCTTCAAGACCGTCGCCGGTCCGAAGAACTCGTAGTAAATCCGCCCCTCGGCCACCCCCCAGCCTAAAAGCCCGTTGAAAAGCGCCTTCATGAAGGGCGGCGGGCCGCAGAGATAGAAATCGCCCTCGGGCCCCGGCAGCAGGCCTTGCAGAAGCTCCATGGTGATAAACCCGGACCCGTCGTAATCCCGGCCTTTTTTATCGTCCGGCCCCGGTTCCATGTAGACGATGTGGGCGTTGACGTTGCCGTGGGATCGGGCCAAGCCGCGAACATGCCGGCCGAAGGCGTGTTCGGCGCCGTTTCGGACCCCGTGGATGAACCATACTGGCCGTTTGGAGGCGGTTTCCACCAGATGATTGAGCATGCTGATCATCGGCGTCAGCCCGACGCCGCCCGACAGCAGGACCAGCGGCCCCGAGCCGTCCTCTTGCAGGAAAAAGTCGCCGCTGGGCGCCCGGACCTGTAGTTCGCTGCCGACATTCAGGTGGTCGTGGAAATGGTTGGACGTCACCCCGGGCGGCATTTCCGGGTGGTCCTGGGGCGAGGGTTCACGCTTGATCGACAGGCGGTAGTGGGTTCCCTCGTTGGGGCTGTCGGAGATGGTGTAGGTGCGCCGCACCGGTTTCTCCAGGCCGGACACGTCGAGCTTGAAGCCCAGGAACTGGCCCGGCTTGTAGGAAGGAAGCGGCTTTCCGTCCTTGGGCACCAGGAAGAACGAGGTCACGGTTGCGCTTTCCGGTTCCTTGGCCTCGATGACGAAGGACCGGTAACCGTCCCAACCGGCCGATTGATTCTCGGTATTTGCCATCTTCGGGTTCCTCTCCCGCATCGCCGCGGGCGCCTAACTTGCCGGGGGCGGGTGCCTAAGACAACCCCTC
>JADFNT010000342.1 GCA_022563215.1 Pseudomonadota bacterium | reverse complement strand
GATGGCGACGTTGATCCTGGTCTCCTGCGCTGACACCCCCATCATTTGGGAACCCCGCCAGGCCACCGGGCGCACATAGCCGTCGATGATATCGTTTTGCTTGCATGTCTCGATGCAGGCGGCGTCTATCTCGGCGACCGAATAGGGGAGCTCAAAACCCAGGATTTTCGCCGACAAGGCTAGGCGTTCGGAATGGTCGGTCAGTTTGAAGATCTTGCCGGCGTAGGAGCGCTCACCCTCGAATACAGAAGAGGCATAATGCAGGGCATGGCTGAGAACATGCAGCCGGGCCTCGCGCCAAGGCACCATCTCGCCGTTGAACCAGATCACCCCGTCCCGGTCGTCGAAGGGAATGGCTTCCATGAAATTATCTTTCGTAAAAAGGATTTTCTGCCAAAGGTTCTTGCGTTGGGTATCATTCTTGGGCATATATGTCAATAACACTGACTTAAATTCGCCGGCCCCGAAGCGCGGCCCGCAAACGAACGGAGTTCGATCATGGCCGACACCGGATTAAGCGCCAAACAACCCGCCGATCCGCTTTTGCAAAGCGACGCCGGCCTGCGCCAGGCGATGGAGCTTCTGTTCTTCGCCTACCGGGATTTTACCGGCGAGGCCGACGCGCTGCTGGCCGATTTCGGCTTCGGGCGGGCCCATCACCGGGTCATTTATTTCGTCGGCGGCCATCCGGGGATGACCGTCTCGGAGCTGCTCAATATCCTCAAGATCACCAAGCAGAGCCTTTCGCGGGTCTTGGGGCAGTTGATCAAGGACGGCTTCATCCACCAGCGCACCGACGACACCGACCGCCGCCGCCGCCGCCTTTATCTGACCGCCAAGGGGGCCGAGCTTGAACGCCGCCTGACCGAACGTCAAAGCCGCCGCATCGCCGGCGCCTACCGGCGGGCCGGGGCCGGGGCCATCGAGGGATTCCGCGCCGTTCTTCGCGGTATCATCAACGAAGAAGACCGCCCGCGCGCCGCCCGCGCCGACCCGCCGGCGGCGGAGTGACGCCTGCTGGGCGGGAAAGGGCCGGACAAAGCACATGAACGCCAATCTTCCGCATGTTCTCGTCGTCGATGACGACGACCGCCTGAGGGATCTTCTAGGAAAGTTCCTGCGCGACCACGATTTCATGGTCGTCACCGCCGCCGACGCCGCCGACGCCCGGGAAAAGATGAAGACGCTTAGCTTCGACATCATTGTCCTCGATTTGATGATGCCGGGTGAAAGCGGCCTCGATTTCGCCGAGGACTTCCGCCGCCAAAGCGATGTGCCGATCCTGATGCTGACCGCCATGGGCGAGCCCGAGGATCGCATCGACGGTTTGGAACGGGGCGCCGACGATTACCTGGTCAAGCCGTTCGAACCCCGGGAGTTGCTGTTGCGCATCAACAACATCCTCCGGCGGACGCCGATGCCGAGGACCCCCCTTCCGGACGTGCGCATGGGCGAAGTGCTGTTCCAGCCGGAGCGGGGCGAACTCAGCCGCGCCGGCGAGCCGATCCGGCTGACCGACGTCGAGGCCTCGCTCCTGCAAGCGCTGGCCCAACGGGCCGGGGAGATTCTTAGCCGCGAAGAGTTGATCGAGCTGACCGGCGCCAGCGGCGGCGGCCGCGCCGTCGACGTCCAGGTGACGCGCCTCAGGCGCAAGATCGAACAGAACCCGAAATTGCCCCGCTACCTGCGGACGGTGCGCGGCAAGGGTTACGTGCTGCGCCCCGATTAAAGGCCTGACCCCCATGGGACCCATGACCGTCACCATCAAGCGATTCCTGCCCAAGAGCCTGCTCGGCCGCTCTTTGTTGATCATCGTCATGCCGCTGGTGATCCTGCAGGTGGTGTCGGCGACGATCTTTTACGAGACCCACTGGGACAAGGTGACGCTGCGGCTGGCCCGGGGGGTGGCCGGCGACATCGCCGCCGTCATCACCCTGCTCAGACGAAATCCGAAGCCGGAAAATCGCCGTTGGATATTCGACCTCGCCTCCAACACCATGGAATTCCAGGTAACGTTGAAGGAAAAGGCGGTCCTGCCCAACAGTTCCTGGGCTCCCAGCGGCCTGATGGAACGAATGCTGGCCCGGGCCATCCGCGGACAGATTGCAAAACCGTTCCAGATCGACACCGAATCCAAGGACCGCACTGTCATCATCGACATTCAGTTGGCGACCGGCGTGCTGCGCACCGAAACCACGCGCAAACGGCTATTTTCGTCCACCGTTTATGTGTTCGTGATCTGGATGGTCGGCACTTCGTTGATCCTGTTCGCGGTGGCGACGGTTTTCATGCGCAACCAGGTCAAGCCGATCCGGCGGCTGGCCATCGCCGCCGATAATTTCGGCAAGGGCCGCGACGTTTCCAATTTCAAACCCGAAGGGGCGTCCGAGGTGCGCCAAGCGGGGTCGGCGTTCCTGATCATGCAGGAACGCATCGTCCGCCAAATCAGCCAGCGCACCGACATGCTGGCGGGGGTCTCCCACGACCTGCGCACGCAGTTGACGAGGATGAAGCTG
>JADFNT010000341.1 GCA_022563215.1 Pseudomonadota bacterium | reverse complement strand
GGCCTTCAGGCCGTCACTAAGCGATTCCATGATGGCGTGCGATGATTGGAAGCTTTCCGACCCGCCGCGCAGGATCACCGCGTTGCCCGCCTTCAGGCACAGGCTGCCGGCGTCGGCGGTGACGTTGGGCCGGGATTCGTAGATCACGCCGATGACGCCGAGCGGCACACGCACGCGTTGGATACGGAGGCCGTTGGGGCGTTCGCGGTCCTCGAGCACGGTGCCGATGGGATCGTCGAGCTTGGCGATTTCGTCCAACCCCGTGGCCATGCCTTCGAGGCGCTCGTCGGTCAGCTCCAGCCGGTCCAGCATCGCCGCGCTCAATCCCTTATCCTCGGCCGCCGCCATGTCCTTGGCGTTTGCCGACAGGATCTCGCCTGCGCGCCGGCGCAGACTATCGGCCGTTTCGGTCAGGGCCCTGTTTTTGTCTTCCGTCGGGGCCAAGGCAAGCGCACGGGCGGCGGCCTTGGCGGCGGCGCCGATGCGGGCCATCAACTGGGGGATTTGTTCTTTTTCAGTGGCGTCCATGTCCGCCCCCTCAATCGAGCACCAGGTCGTCGCGGTGGATCATTTCGTCGCGGCCACGGTAGCCGAGAAGGGCTTCAATTTCACTGGTTTTGTAGCCCATGATGCGCCTCGCGTCCTCGGCCGAATAGGCCGACAGGCCCCGGCCCAGTTCGCGCCCGTCGGTGGACTTGACTACTACCGCGTCGCCGCGCTGGAAATCGCCCTCGATATCGACGACGCCGGCCGGCAGCAGGCTTTTGCCCGATCCCAGCGCACGCTCCGCACCGGCGTCCAGCACCACGGCGCCGGCCGGGTTCAAGGCGCCGGCGATCCAGCGCTTGCGCGCCGACTTCGGTGTCCCCGACGGCAGGAACCAGGTGACGTTGGCGCCGTCCTCGATGCGTTTCAGGGGGTGGTTGCCCCGCCCGTCGGCGATCACCATCCGGCAACCGTTGGCTAGGCACACCTTGGCCGCCTCCAGCTTGGTCACCATGCCGCCCTTGCTGTCGCCGTCGGGCGCCTCGCCGGCCATGGCCTTGATTTCGGGCGTGATCTCGGTGACCTCGGGGATGATGGCGGCGTCCTCATGGTGGCGGGGATCGGCGGTATAGAGGCCGTCGATGTCCGACAGCAAAACCAGGGTGTCGGCGCTGATCATCGCCGCCACCCGGGCCGCCAGGCGGTCGTTGTCGCCGAAACGGATTTCGTCGGTGGCGACCGTGTCGTTTTCGTTGATCAACGGCACCGCGCCCAATTTCAACAACGCTTCGAGCGTGTTGCGGGCGTTGATATAGCGGCGCCGGTTCTCGGAATCGTCGAGCGTCAACAACACCTGGGCCACGGTCAGGTGGTGATGGGACAGCGCCTCTTGATAGGCATGCGCCAGGCGCGCCATGCCGGTGGCCGCCGCTGCCTGGTTTTCGTCCAGCTTCAGGGGGCCGTCGGGCAGGTCCAGATAGCGGCGCCCGACGGCGATGGCGCCCGACGAGACGATGATGATTTCCCGGCCCTGCCTGGCGTGGCCGGCGATGTCCTCGGCCAGGGCCTCGAGCCAGGCGTAGTGGACCTTCCCCCGGTCTTGGTCGACCAATAGCGCCGAGCCGATCTTGACCACCATCCGGCGGCTGGTGTCCAGGCTTTGCTTGTCGCTCATGGCGCGAAGGCCCGTTTTGGTTGGGTTAATTCCGTTTGCCGCCCGATGATGCCAAAAAGGACGGCCATCAGCGCTTGCAGCCCGTCGCCGGAGATGCCCGAGATCACCGCCACGTCGGCGCCCGAGGCCAGGGCCAGTTGTTCCTGCTTTTCCGCCTTGTCCCCGTCGCTCAGCGCGTCGGATTTGTTGAGCGCCACCAACTCGGGCTTTTCCGCCAGGCCGCCGCCGTAGGCTTCGACCTCGCGGCGGACTGTCTCATAGGCGCCGGCGACGTCGTCCAAGGTGCCGTCGATCAGGTGCACAAGCACCCGGCAGCGCTCCACATGGCCGAGGAACCGGGTGCCCAGCCCGGCGCCTTCGCTGGCGCCCTCGATCAGGCCGGGAAGGTCGGCGAGCACGAATTCGTCGCCGCCGGTCCTGTCGCCGATATAGACGACGCCCAGGTTAGGGTGCACGGTGGTGAAGGGATAATCGCCGATTTTCGGGTGGGCGCGGCTGACGGCGGCCAACAGCGTCGATTTGCCGGCGTTGGGCAGCCCCACCAGCCCGGCGTCGGCGATCAGCTTCAGGCGCAGCCACAGCCAGAACTCGGTGCCCGGATGGCCGGGATTGGCGCGGCGCGGGGCCTGGTTGGTAGCCGACTTGAAATGCGTGTTGCCGAAACCGCCGTCGCCGCCGTGGGCGATGACCACCTGCTGTCCGGCCTCGGTGATATCGGCGAGCAGGGTTTCCTTGTCCTCTTCGAAGACCTGGGTGCCGATGGGGACCTTGACGGTAACGCTCTTGCCCTTCGAACCGGTGCGGTTCTTGCCCATCCCGTGGCGGCCGCGGCCGCCTTTGATGTGCTGCCTGTAGCGGAAATCGATCAGGGTGTTGAGCTGGTCCGAGCCTTCAAAAACCACGCTGCCG
>JADFNT010000340.1 GCA_022563215.1 Pseudomonadota bacterium | reverse complement strand
CGGCTGGTGCCCGCCATGCAGGCCCCGGCGCGGGTGATTCGCAACACCCGGACCCTGATGACGGCAGCGTCCAGGCTCGGCATTCCTATGCTTTTGACCGAGCAGTACCCCAAGGGACTCGGCCATATCGTGCCCGAGCTCCAGGACCTGGCCAAGAACGGCAAGGTCCTGGAGAAGATGCATTTCTCATGCATGAACGAGCCGGCCTTCGCCGCCGAGTTCAAGGCCTTGGACCGCCGCCAGGCGGTCATCGTCGGCATGGAGGCCCACATCTGCGTCATGCAGACGGGCGTCAACCTTATGGAGGAAGGCTTCGAGATCTTCGTCGTCACCGACGCCACGTCGTCCCGCACCCTGGACAGCGAGAAGGCGTGCCTGGACCGGCTCGGCGCCGCTGGCGCCGGGATCGTCACCACCGAGATGGTGGTCTTCGAATGGCTGGGCCGCGCCGGCACGCCCGAGTTCAAGGAACTCCTCGAAAAAATCAAATAGAGCGGCCCGATGACCAAAACACCGTTGATTCTGCTGCCGGGGCTGCTTTGCGACGAGGCGCTTTGGGCGCATCAGTTCGAAACCCTGTCGGACATCGCCGACATCACCGTCGCCGATATGACCGGGGACGAAACCGTTCAAGGGATGGCCGAGCGGGTGCTCGATTCGGCGCCGGAAACCTTCGCCCTGGCCGGTCTGTCGATGGGCGGCTACGCGGCTTTGGCAATCATCCGCCAGGCGCCGGAAAGGGTCGAACGCCTGGCCCTGCTCGACACCTCGGCGCGGGCCGACAGCCCGGAAAACACCAAACAGCGCCAGGGCTTCATCGAACAGCTCGAACTGGGGGATTTCCGTGGCGTCACCTCGAGGCTTTTGCCGCTTTTGGTGCATGAAGACCGGCTTTCCGACGACGCCCTGATCGCCGTCATCCAGTCGTCGGCCGAAAACGTCGGGTCGGAGGCCTATGTTCGCCAGCAAAAGGCGATCATGACCCGCCCCGACGGGCTTGAGGGCCTGAAAAAGATCACCTGCCCGGTCCTGATCCTGTGCGGCCGCCAGGACGCCTTGACGCCCCTGGCCCTGCATGAGGAAATGGCCGCCGCCATTGCCGGCGCGTCGCTGGTGGTGATCGAGGATTGCGGCCACCTGTCGCCGCTGGAAAGGCCGCGCGCGGTCAGCGCCGTCATGCGCTACTGGCTGGGCCGCTAACGGAGGAGTCGCATGGCCGACAACATCATGCCCTTCAAGGGCGTCTGGCCGACCATCGATCCCAGCGTCTTCCTGGCGCCGACGGCGAGCGTCATCGGCGACGTCGAGATCGGACCTGAGACCAACATCTGGTTCGGCTGCCTGGTGCGCGGCGACATGAACGTCATCCGCATCGGCAAGCGGGTCAACATCCAGGACCTGACCGTGGTCCACGTCGACTCACACAAATACGGCACCTTCATCGGCGACGAGGTGACCATCGGCCACGGGGCCGTCATCCACGCGTGCACCCTCGAAGACCGGTGCTTCATCGGCATGCAGGCCTGCGTCATGGACGGCGCCGTGGTCGAGACCGGGGCCATGGTCGCCGCAGGCGCCTTGGTGCCGCCGGGCAAGACGGTCAAGGCGGGCCAATTGTGGGCCGGAACCCCGGCCCGGTTCATGCGCGATTGCGGCGAACAGGAAATCGAGATGATCGAAAGCGTGCCGCCGGAATACTGGGCGATGGCGCGGGAATACCTGAAAATCGGCATCGGCGTGGTCGGGAAGAAGTAAAACCTTCGTCTACCGCTATTAGGCTCCGGGTCGCGGCCGAATAGCTGGCTGAGGAAATCGGCGGTCTTGGCGCGGCCGGCCTCATTGGTGCGGAAATCGCCGGCCATCAGGTCGGGCACCATGCCGGACAGTCATAGACTACTTGTCAGACGAGAAAGGGTTTCCCCGATCCTCAACGCAACGCACCGTTGGCCTGACGACGGCGTAATCGAATTGAAATTCGCGGTCGTCGGGAAGGAACCGGAACCTCGGATAGGCTTTCACGAATTCACGCGCCGCCACCGCGCATTCGGCCCGGGATGAAAACCCGCGTACCGTGGTGTCGATTCCCGGCGGCGCACCGCTAAGGGTAAAAATCAAGGCCCATTCAATCATCACGGCAGTATAGAAAATCCGACAATCGACGTCATTTCTTTCGTTTAACCCTTATTCTTCGGCCTGGAATCCGAAGGTGCCGACTTTTATCAGTATAATCATTTTTGTCTCTCGTCCGCCGGCATCATGCCCCGGGCGCGGTCGGGGTCGCGGGCGAACAACTGGGCCAGGAAATCCGCCGTCTTGGCGCGGCTTTGCACTTTGGTGTTTCTTTAGGTCACTGATCGGGATAATGATCGCGGCAGACGATCTTCATTTTTTCAAAAAGCTGTTTAGTGACCGAAACCAAAGCGGCATCACCCTTTGCCGCTGCTTCCACGACCGCGTCTTTGGCAATCAACTGCCAGGTTATCGGGTTTTTGGTGTCGATTACGTTCTCTTTAAGACAATCAGAAAGACCCCGTTGGAAACCCGCAGTTTCAGTTAGGTACGACAAAGCATCAAGAAT
>JADFNT010000339.1 GCA_022563215.1 Pseudomonadota bacterium | reverse complement strand
CGTCGAAGTCGCCGACCGCCGCCAAACCAGGCTTTACCTGTGGCGGTTTTAAGAGGTCAGCGACGTGCCGCCCAACAGCCGCACCGGATAGCCGGCGGTTTCCAGCTTTTCCATGATCTCGCTGACATGAGACGCATTCACGGTTTCAACCACCACGTCGACGTCGGCCTGTTTCACCGGCAAGTCGTAAAACAGGCGCTGGTGATAGACCTCGACGATGTTGCCGCCGCTGTCGCCGATCAGGCCCGTAACCTTTGACAGCACCCCCGGGGAATCGGTGATCTCGACCCGAAGCCGCACCATCCGGCCTTCGCGCACCAGCCCGCGCATCAAAATCGACGACAGCAGCCGGGAACCGATGTTGCCGGCGGATGCGGCGACGCCTGATTTCTTTTCCTTATCCGAAAGACCCGACAGCTTGATATAGGCGCCGCGCGGCTTGAACGAGCCGGTGACCTAAAGGTTTTCCAGCTTCAGGTGGATGTCGGCGCCGGTCGGTTCCGACAACACCGCAGACCGCAGGCCCGGCGTCCGCGACACTTTGCCCTCTAGCGCCTCGGCGGCGGAGCGGATGTCGTCGATGGTGACCGGCATGGCTGTCTTTTTCCGCTATCGGTTCCCGGGCTCCGGCGTCAGGACCAGGGCGTCGGCGGTGTTCTTCAAGGCGGCGGCAGCCTGGCTCATGCGCTTGTAGCGGCCGTCGCGCCAATCGTCCAATAGATCGCGATAATGGGCAGAGGCGGGATGGCCCGATTGCCCGGTGGCGATGATGAAACGGGAACGGCGAAGGTCCGCCAAGTCGTAAATTGCCCGAAAGCCCGGACCGTGGACGTGCTCGAACGGGCGTGAAGGATTGTTGATGCGGCTGGCGCCCCGGTTGACGGTGTAATTGCCGCCGTCGGTGGGGATTTCCAGATCGACAAAGCGGCTCAGCCACGGCACGCTCGAAAACCCCCCATGGGCGAACCGGGCACGGTGAACGTCGCCCCACCGCCAGGCCCCGATGTTGGATCCGAACGAGTCCGCGAGCTTAGTCAGGGCGCGGTTCAGGGAATGGCGGAGGCGGCTGGGACAGTCTTCCTCCTCGGTGGTATTGACGTTGTCGCACCATGCCTGGCGTCGACTGAGGACGGATTCGATAAACCGCGGCCTGAAGGTCAGGTATTGGCGGTAAAGATCGCCTAGCTCGTCGGCATAAAGAGCCTGGTTAAGCTCCAACAGCCAGGTCGAGAAGATCAACGGCTCGGGGCGGCCGCGCGACATGGCGCCGTCCCATTCCCCTAACATGGCCAGGGCCCGGCGGCCGCGCGCGTCGGCCGGCTCGATGTCGGTCATCAGCGGCAACAGCCGCCTCGCCATTTCCGAAACGTGGTCCAGTTGTATCTGCCTCGTGCTGTGAACGGTCTGCAGCTTCTTGTCCAGCAGTTCGATGATGCGCCGGGCCCGGTAGGCGGGCGCCCAGTCGTAAGAGATGAAATGCGGGTATCCCTTGGGCGTGATGCGGTTGTTGGCGTTGACGATGCGCCCGGACGGCGGGTTGAGGATCGACGGAAGCTCGTCGAAGGGCACGTAACCGGTCCAGTCGGTCTCGCCGTCCCACCCGGGGCTCGGCACCAGCCCCCAACCGCGTTTGCGGACCGGTACCAGCCCGGGAGCGATAAAGCCGATGTCGCCGCCGGTGGAGGCGAAAAAGAAATTACTTTGCGGGGCCTGGAAATCCCGAAGCGCGTCGACGAAGGCGTCCCAGGTTTCGGCCCGGTTGATGCGGAAGAAGGCTTCCGAGGTCATATCCTCGGGCTCCAGGTAGGTCGCGGACAAGGCCATCACCACGTCCTTTCCGGCGGCCCGCGCGGTGGCGCCGTCGATGTCGGAAACGATGGGGCCGTGGCGGGATTCCCGGACCGTAATGGTGACCGGATTGGCGTCCTTGACCTTGATGATTTCGCTCCGGGTTTCGAAATCACGCCAGCCTTCGGGGGTCTTGTATCGGCGGCCATCGGCATCGGTCTGTTCGACGAACAGGTCCTGGATGTCGCTTTGGGTATTGGTCATGCCCCAGGCGATTTTGCCGTTGTGGCCGAGGATGGTGAACGGCACCCCCGGGACCGTCGCCCCGGCGACCTTCAAGTCGGGCGACTCGATGCGGGCCAGGTACCAGAGGATCGGCTGGGTGAATCCCAAATGCGGATCGTTGGCCAGGATGGCGCCCCGGGTGGAGGTGTTTTTTCTTGCCACGACCCAGGCGTTCGAGGCGCCGCGCGGAAGTCCGGCCGGCGCCGGGTCCAGGGCCGCCAATTTATCCAAATCGAACGGCCGGGTCAGCGCCAACGCCTCCTCGATGGTCCCGGGGGCGTCGTCGGGATAAAGGGGCCACAGTTCGCCGACCCGTGCCGGCGCCAGTTTCCGGGCCAGACGGGTGCGCAGGATTTCGTCGCGCCAGTGGCCGCCGAGCCGCACCGCCATGATCTTTCCCCAAACCAGCGAGTCGGCGGGCCGCCAGGGCTCGGTCGTAAAACCGAGAAAGGCGAATTCGAGCGCCGGCACCCCCCAGGGCAGCCGGCGGCTGTGGGCGATTCGGGCGTGGA
>JADFNT010000037.1 GCA_022563215.1 Pseudomonadota bacterium | reverse complement strand
TCATGAGGTCGGGGGCGACGCCCGCCTGCTCGCACGCGAACAGAGTCCCGAGCCGGCCCAGCCCGGTCATGATCTCGTCCAGAATCAGCAACAGCCCGTGTTCATCGCAGGTCTCGCGTACGCGCGTAAGCGTGTCGGCGTCGTGGAAGAGCATGCCGCCGGCGCCCTGGACCAGGGGCTCCAAAATCACGGCGGCGGACCGGGCGGCGTGTTCGGCGACTAAGGCCCGGAATGCCGCCAGCGAGGCTTCGTCGCGGGGCAGCGGGGTGCGGAATTGTTCCCCCATCAGGCCCTGGAACCTTCCCATGATGCCGTCTTCCGGGTCGCCGACGGCCATGGCGGCGATGGTGTCGCCGTGGTACGCGCCCTTAAAGCAGACAAATTGGGTTCGATCCGGTTGGCCCCGGTTGAGCCAGTATTGGACCGCCATTTTCATCGCGATTTCGACCGACACCGAACCGGACTCGGAAAAGAAAACCCGCTCCAGGCCGCCCGGGGCCAGGGCCGCTAGCCTTTTGGCCAGGGTGAACGCCGGTTCGTTGGCCAGCCCGGCCAGCATCACGTGGGGCATTTGCTCGAGTTGGCGCCGGACCGCGCCCTGGATATGGGGGTGGTTGTAGCCGTGGCACGCCGACCACCAGGACGCCACGCCGTCGACCAGCTCACGCCCGTCAGCGAGCCGGATGCGCGTGCCCTGGGTGGCGGTGACGGCCTCGGGCTCGGGCGCCGTTTGCATCTGGGTGTAGGGCATCCAGATATGCCGGTAGCCGTCGTCAAGCCACGGCGCCAGGGTCAAGAGTTGGGGTTTGGGCCGGGCGGTCATTGCGGCGCGCGGGCGGGCTCTAGCCCCAGCCGCTCAAACAGCCGGGCGTCGGCGTCCGTCTCCGGGTTGGCGGTGGTCAGCAGTTTTTCGCCGACGAAGATGGATCCGGCGCCGGCCAGGAAACACAGCGCCTGCATCTCGTCGGTCATCTGCTCGCGCCCCGCCGACAGCCGGATGACCGAGGCCGGCATCATCACCTTCGCCGCCGCCAGGGTGCGCACGAATTCGATTCCGTCCAAATCGTCGGCGCCGGCCAGCGGCGTGCCCTCGACGCGGACCAGCATGTTGATGGGCACGCTTTCCGGATGCGGCTTCAGGTTAGCCAGGGTGCGCAGCATCCCGGCCCGGTCGGCCTGGCTTTCGCCCATGCCGACGATGCCGCCACAGCAGACCTTGATCCCGGCGCGGCGGACGGTTTCCAGGGTCTCAAGGCGGTCCCGGTAGGTCCGGGTGGTGATGATTTGGCCGTAGAATTCCTCCGACGTGTCGAGGTTGTGGTTGTAGTAATCGAGCCCGGCCCGTTTGAGCCTTTTCGCCTGGTCTTCGCTCAACATGCCGAGGGTGGCGCAGCTTTCCAGGCCCAGCGCCTTGACCCCCTCGACCATGGCGCAGATGTCATCCAAGTCGGAATCCTTGGGCTGCCGCCAGGCGGCGCCCATGCAGTACCGCGTCGCCCCGCCTTCGCGGGCCTGTTCGGCCTCGGCCAGCACGTCGGCGACGGCCATCGTCTTTTCGGCCTTGACGCCGGTATCGTACCGGGCCGATTGCGGGCAATAGGCGCAGTCCTCGGGGCAGCCGCCGGTCTTGACCGACAATAGACGCGACATCTGCACCCGGTTGGCGTCGAAGTACCGGCGGTGAAGGGCCTGGGCCTTCATGATCAGGTCGTTGAAAGGCAGCCGGAACAGGGCCTCGGCCTGATTACGGGTCCAATCGTGGCGGAGGGCGGTTTCGGTGTCTGACGGCATTTCGGATGAACTAAACAGTTTCGATAATCGCAACATAAATTCTAGGGTAGGGCGCGGGCGGGAACAAGCTTGGCCCTTGACTGTTGTCGGGGCGTGGCCTAATAAACCGGCTCCTTGAGGCCGCCCATGGCGGTCCCTGGCCTTTTTATCCGGAAGGGTTCGAATTTATGTCCAGACGGTGCCAGCTCACGGGCCGCGGCGTGCAGGTGGGAAACAACGTCAGCCACGCCCACAACAAGACCCGCCGGCGGTTTTTGCCGAACCTCCAGAAGACGTCGCTGTTCAGCGAGGCGCTGGGCAAGTCCGTGCGCCTGAAGGTGTCGGCCTATGCGATCCGGACGGTGGAGCGCAAGGGCGGCCTCGACGCCTTCCTGCTCGATACCCGGGATTCCGACCTGACTCCGGATATCCGGCGCCTGAAAAAGCGGATCAAAAAGGCGCAAAGTCAGGCAACAGCCTAAAAGGCATACGGTTTTATTCGGTCGCAGGCCCGTTTAACGGGCCTTTTTCGTGTCCGGGCCTTGGAGAGTGAACCGCAGGTCGACTAACCCAATGTCTTCATTAACTTTTGTCCCCTATCAGGCATCCATTTGTTGTCTTTGCCCCGGAAAAAGGGCAAATTTAGGGTCTATCCGGATTAACCCGGCATAACTTGTTACTGAGTTGGGGGGCGGGCCTTTTTACAAGGCCGGAAGTTTATCATTCAGGCTTGGACGTCGGTTGTGTCATTCAGGAGGATTTGATCCGCCGGGGAGGGTTTCGAATGGCAGGCGCTAAGAAACGCCGTCAAAAACACCAGAACAAGACCAAGGCCCAGCTCATTGAAGAGCTGGGAGCCCTGGAGCGTGAAGTCGCCAAGCAAAAGCGCGGCCCCGGCGGCAAGGGCGATGGCGCCTTAAACTTCCTTTTTGATAACAAGAGCCTCCTCCGGGACATTATCGACAATTCGCCGACGGCTCTTTTCGTGCGCGACCTCAAGGGGCGCTATCTGTTCATCAACCGGGCCTACGAGGAATGGTACGGCGTAGACCGCAAGGACATCCTCGGCAAAACCCCGACCAGGACTTTCAAACGCGAGACCGCCCAACGGGTTATCCGCTTCGACCGGGAAGTCCTGGAATCGGGAACCCGGATCGAGCGGGAAATGGAATCGATCACTACCGATGGGGAAAAGCGTATCCATCGGGTGGTCAAGTTCCCTCTTCTGGACTCTGATGGGGAAACCATCGGCGTCTGCGGGATTCTGACCGACCTTGCCGGGCAGAAACTGGCCGAAAAGGAAATCCGCGAAAGCGAACAACGCTGGCGCGGCGCCGTCGAAAGCCTTCAGGAAGGCTTCGCCCTTTACGACGCCGAGGACCGGCTCGTCGCCTTCAACGAAAAATACCGCCGGATGCGGCCCGAGGCGCAGGAGATCATGGAACGGGGCGGCACCTTCGAGGACGTCACCCGCGCCAACCTGAAGTACGAGATCATTCCCGAAGCCATCGGCCGCGAGGAGGCTTTCATCAAGGAACGGCTCAGACAGCACAAGAACCCCAAAGGCCCGATCATCCGCCGTTTTTCGGACGGCTCGTGGAGCAGGATCCAGGAGGTCAAGACGCCGGATGGCGGTACCGCGATTACCTTCATTGACATTACCGAGCTCAAACAGGCTGAAGAGGCGCTGAGGAAAAACGAAGCCCTGTTAAGGGCTGTCGTCAACTACTCGCCGACCAAGATCCACATCAAGGACGTGGAAGGCCGCTACACCCTGATCAACAAGGAAGCGGAGAAGTTGTTCGGCATCAACCCCGGGGAAGGCCAGGGCAAGACATCCCATGACCTGTTCTCCAAGAAAGTGGCCGACGCCTTCATGGCCCACGACAAGGCGGTCATCGAATCAGGCAAGCCGACGGAGGAGGAAGAGGAATTCACCCTGGAAGACGGGGTCCATACGTTCCTGACCGTCAAGTTCCCGATCTACGACCTGGACGGGATTTCCGGCGTCGGCGCCATCGGCACCGACATCACCGAACGCAAGCAGGCGGAAGAGGACGTCCAGCGTCTTGCGGCCGCCATCGAGGGGCTTTCCGAAAACTTCGCCCTTTTCGGCCCCGACGACCGGCTGGTCATGTGCAATAAGGGATATCGCGAGGTCAACGAAACCGTCGCCGAATCGGTGAAGCCCGGGGTGCTGTTCGAGGACCACGTCCGGGCGCTGGTGGAAAAAGGCCTCGTCCCCGAGGCCGTGGGGCGGGAGGAAGAGTATATACAGGCCCGCATGGAACGGCACCGCAACCCCGGCGGGCCGTTCGAGGTCGGCCGCCAGGGCGGGCAGTGGTTCCTGGTTCACGAACAGCGCATGCCCGACGGCTCGACGGTGACCATCGCGCCCGACATCACCGAACTCAAGCGGGTTGAAGAGGCGCTGAAGGGAAGCGAACAACGATTCCGGGACATCGCCGAGGTGGCGTCCGACTGGATTTGGGAAATGGGCCCGGACCTGCGCTTCACCTATTTCTCGGAGCGTTATGCGGAAGTGACCGGCTTTCCCGTCGAGGAGCGGATCGGCACCAGCCGCCTGGATCATTCCCCGGAAAATTACACCGAAGAAGAACTCGAACAATGGAATACCCATATCGCCGACCTGAAGGCGAGACGGCCGTTCAAGAACTTCGAATACGCCACCACGGCGGCCCCCGGGGGGCTGCGCTACGTCAGGGTCAGCGGCCGGCCGGTATTCGACGATAACGGGGAATTCCTGGGCTACCGGGGGACCGGAACCGACATCACCGAGCGCAAGATGGCGGATGAGGCGCTGCGGCAAAGCCAGGCCCGCCTGGCCAATATTTTGGACAACTCTCCGGCGCCCATTTACTTCAAGGATACCGAAGGCCGTTTCCTGGTCGCCAACAAGCAATATCAGAAAATGTACAAAGTCGACTTCGAGGACATCAGGGGCAAAACGTCGAAGGAAATCTTCGGCGACGAGGCGGGCGGAAAGTTCCTTGATCACGACCGGGCCGTCCTGGAATCCCGCAAGATGATCGAACGCGAGGAAAATTTCCTGGGCAAGACCTATCTGACCCTGAAGTTCCCCATTATCGATCCCAGCGGCGAGCTTTTGGGTCTCGGCGGCATCGAGACCGATGTCACCGAGATCAAGAAGGCGGAAAAGGAACTGCACGCGGCCAAGGAACAGGCCGATTTCGCCAACCGCGCCAAGACGGAATTCCTGGCCAACATGAGCCACGAGCTCAGAACGCCGTTGAACTCTATCCTCGGGTTTTCCGAAATCCTGATGATCGAGACCTTCGGTCCCTTGGGCAGTGAGAAGTACAAGGAATACGCGGCCGACATCAACAGTTCGGGCACCCATCTCCTGGACCTGATCGGCGAGATCCTGGACCTGTCGAAGCTGGAAACCGGGAAGCTCAAGTTAATCGAAAGCGATATCGACGTCACCGAAATCGTAAACGCCTGCGTCAGGATGGTCGAAGGCCGGGCCGACGAAGAGATGGCGTCCATCAGCGCCCGGTTCGAAAACGAGCTGCCGATGTTGCGGGCCGACGAACGGCGCTTCAAGCAAATCCTTCTCAACCTGATCGGTAACGCGGTCAAGTTCACGCCCCCCGAAGGCAGCGTCAAGGTATCCACCCGGGTCAGCCAACGGGGCAAATTCACCATCGAGGTCGCGGACAACGGCATCGGCATCGCGCCGCAGGACCTGCTGAAGGTGCTGGAACCGTTCGGGCAGGCCGGCGATATCCTGTCCCGCAACCACGAAGGGTCGGGTCTCGGCCTTTATCTGGCGAAATCGTTCACCGAACTGCACGGCGGTTCGCTGGACATCGAAAGTGATCTCGGAAAGGGCACCACCGTGACCCTGCGTTTCCCGCCGGAAAGAACCATCCGGCCCCTAAAAAAGGGATTCCAGGCGGCCCAATAGCCTGGGCTTAAGGGCCCCCTCAAGGTGCGGAAGTGCCCTTTTATTCCGGTTTTCATGCCGCCGTTATTCCATCAGCTCGAACATCATCAACAGGGTTCTTTGCCCGGGATTGAAATTATCGTCGGAGACAAGATAAATGAAAATCTCCCCCGCCGGTCCCTTGCGGACATCAATCCCCTCGAAATTATCGACCGTCAAGGGAGGGTGAAGCCGGGCAATGACCGTTCCGGCCAGCACCCCCCCGGGTTTGATGGTCGCGGCGGAAATCCGTTTCAGCCGCACGCGGTTCGATCCCCGGAGGGTGAAAATCCTTTGCAACACCAGAACATCGCCGCCCGGCATGGTCGCCGCCCCGGTCACCCGAAAGCCGTCCGGGGTCGGGTAGGTCAGGACCGACCAGCCCTCTCGGCTGCTGATCCAGCCGATGGTTTGTTTTCGTCCCTGTTTTCCCTCGCTCAGGGCCAGCAGGCTGCCGTCGGCCAGCAGGGTCAGGGCCTCGATGCCGTTGTTGAAGGGCAAATCCTTCATTTCCTCCGGTCCCGGCAGCGGCTCCGGCACCGTCACCCCCGGCAGATACCGCCATAGCCGGTGGCGCCGTTCGAAGGCGACGATAATCTCGCCTTCGACGCCGGGACTCATGGATTCGGCGTCGCCATCGGCCCTCGATGACAAAGGCGCGCCGTCGAGGCCGGCCATGGTGGCAAGATCGGTGTCCCGAAGGCCGGCAAGGTTCCCCATTTGATCGTAGACGAGACGGGCCGAGAATCTCCGGCCGCGATCCGACAGCGCCACCATCCGCTTGCCGTCGTCGCTGACGCCGAGGGCCGAAAGACCGCCGAAACCGGGGTCTTCGGCAACCAGGTGGATGCCGCCGCGGTATTCGAGCCTGCCGACGGTTTTCAAGTCCGGGTCATCGGCGCTGAGAGGCACCGGATCGGTCCGGACGTCGATCGGTTCGGCGAAGGCAATGGACGGCCCCGCGACCAGGACCAGGACCGCCAGCCCGAGCCCAAATCGCGGAAAAAAACCGAAATCAAAGCGCCCGCCCATTTTCGTCCTTTTTAACTCCTGAACCGTTTCCCTGACCGGATCGTCAACAACGCCCGGTTTTAATGCCGATCAAGTGCGGCTATCCTTGCCGGAGCGCCATTTCCATATAGGGAGGAAAGCGGAAATGAACATGATCAGCCGCCGCCGCATGGTCAAGGGCCTTGCCGCCGGCCTGCCGCTGGCCGTCGTGCTGGCCGACCCGTTGCTGGCCCGGGTCGCCGCCGGGGGGCTGGAAACGGTCACTATCACCGCCGCCGGCCGCAAGGTTTCGGGTTCCCTAGCCCTGCCGGCGAAGGCCCCGGCCGCCGCCGTCCTGCTGATTCACGAATGGTGGGGCCTGAACGATCAGATCAAGTCGGTGGCCGCCGAATTCGCCCGCCTGGGCTATGTCGCGCTGGCGCTGGATATGTACGCCGGCAAGGTGGCGGCGCCCGGCGACCGCGAGGCGGCCCGGCGCTACATGAATGCCGTCGATCCCGTCCAGGGCACCGAAACCGTCAAGGCCTGGGTGAAATGGCTGAAGGCGCACGAAAAAGCCACCGGCAAGGTGGGCACCATCGGCTGGTGCTTTGGCGGCGGCTTGTCCCTGGATGCTTCGATCGCCGCGCCCGTCGACGCCACGGTGGTCTATTACGGCCGTGTCGACGCCGACGCCGACGACCTGAAGGCGCTCAAGGGCCCGGTGCTCGGCCATTTCGCCACCGAGGACCAGTGGATCAACCAAAAGATGGTCTCCGCCTTCGAGGCCCAGATGGACAAGGCCGGCAAGGCCTACAAAAGCCATTGGTACGAGGCCCAGCACGCGTTCGCCAACCCGACAAGCGCGCGCTACGACAAGCAGGACGCCAAGCTGGCCTGGAAAAGGACGATGGCGTTCTTCGAGGAAAACCTCGGCGGCTGAAGGCGGGGATTTCCCCTAGCCGGTGCCGCCGACGATCATCCGCCACAGGGTTTGGGGCTTGCCCTCGTAGCCGCCGGTGGCCGAATGCATGGTCGCCCGGTTGTCGCTGGCGACCATCTGCCCGGGCCGCCATTTGTGGCGGTAGATGAATTCCGGTTTCGTCGCGTGCTCGAACAATTCGTCCAGCAACTCGCGGCTTTCGTCTTCGTCCAAGCCCTCGATGCGGACGGTGAACCCGGGATTGACGAACAACGCCATCTTACCGCTTTCCCGGTGTGTGCGGACCACCGGGTGCAAGACGTCCGGATGGCCGGACTCCTGTTCCTGGTTGAGGTCGACGACGGCGCCGCCACCGCGGTATCCGTAGCGGTGAACGGCCTGCAAGTCCTCGATCCTTTGTTTCGTGGCCTCGGGCAGGGTCTCGTAGGCGAGGACCATGTTGGCGAACAGCGTATCGCCGCCTTCGTCGGGCACGTCGACGGAATAGAGCATGGTGGCGTCCGACGGGTTGGCGTCATAGCTGAGATCGGAATGCCAGAAGGCGCCGGCGGGCATGTCGGTGGTGCGCCCGGCGCCGGTCGCGGGGTCGGTGGAGATGATCGAGACCTCGGACGTTTCGGGGTGGTGGTATTGTTCCAAAACGTGCGGCACCAAGGTCCCGAAACGACGCCCGAACGCGAGCAGCGCCTGAAAATCTCCGGACAGGCCGGAAATCACTAATACCAGATGATCGACCAGGGCCCGGCGGATGGCGGCGAACGCGGAGGGGTCCATCGGCGCCGAAAGATCGACGCCCTTCACTAGGGCGCCCAGGGGGGCGTCCAGCGGCTCGACGGTAATGGTCATCGGCGTTTTCCAGCCCCTCAGGCCCGTCGCCGGAGGGGCGGCGCGCTGTCCTCGTCGAACAGGTCCATCAGGTTCTTCATCATTGCGCCGCCCAGTTCCTCGGCGTCGATCAGGGTCACCGCGCGGCCGTAATAGCGGGTTACGTCATGGCCGATGCCGATGGCCGTCAGTTCGACGTCCGAGCGGGCCTCGATCCAGTGAATGACTTCGCGCAGGTGTCTTTCCAGGTAATTGCCGGGGTTGGCGCTCAGTGTCGCGTCATCGACCGGCGCGCCGTCGGAAATCACCATCAGGATGCGGCGCTGCTCGATCCGGCCCAAAAGTCGTTGATGGGCCCACAACAGGGCCTCGCCGTCGATGTTTTCCTTCAACAACCCTTCGCGCAGCATCAGGCCCAAATTTTTGCGCGCCCGCCGCCAGGGCATGTCGGCGCTCTTATAAACGATGTGGCGAAGGTCGTTGAGCCTTCCCGGGTTCTTAGGCTTGCCGCCGTTGACCCATTTTTCCCGCGCCGTGCCGCCCTTCCAGGACCGCGTGGTGAAGCCCAGGATCTCGACCTTGACGCCGCACCGCTCCAGCGTCCGGGCGAGGATGTCGGCGCTCATCGCCGCGACCGTGATCGGCCGCCCGCGCATCGAACCGGAATTGTCGATCAGCAGCGTCACCACGGTGTCGCGGAACTCGGTATCGCGCTCTTGTTTAAAGCTCAACGGTTGCAGGGGATTGGCGACGACGCGGGCCAGCCGGCCGGCGTCGAGCAACCCTTCCTCCAGGTCGAATTCCCAGGACCGAGTCTGCTTGGCCATGAGCCGGCGCTGCAGGCGGTTGGCAAGGCGCGAGACCACGCCCTGAAGGTGAGAAAGCTGCTGGTCGAGCTGATGGCGGAGCCGGGCCAGCTCGTCCGCCTCGCACAGGGTTTCGGCATCGACGATTTCATCATAGGCCGTGGTAAAGGCCCGGTAGGCGGTTTCGCCGGGCAGGTCGTTCTTCATCCATTGCTGGTCCCATTGCGACGGCCCGGCCGGTTCCTCGTCGCCGTCGCCGGCCATGAACTCGTCGCCGTCGGTGTCCGAAGTGTCGCCGTCGTCGACCAGCTCACCTTCTCCGCGCTGTCCGGCCATCGCCCCGTCGGCTTCCATCTCTTGGTCGCCGCCGTCGGGATCGTCGTCGCCGTCGTCGTCGCGGTCCTGGTCGTCCGGGTCCAGGGGATCGGCCCGATCTTCGATCAAGTTGAGGGCCTGGATCACGTCGATCATCCGGGCCGCGAAGGCTTCCTGGTCGTCGGCCGATTCCGCCAACTTGCGCATCTTTTGGCCGAGGCGTTTTTCGAGCCAACCGCGCCAGATTTCGACCATCCGTTCGGCCGTTTCGGGCGGCGCCTCGCCGGTGATCCGCTGGCGCGCCATAAGGCCCAGGACGTCGGCCAGGTTGGCGTCCTTGCGCTCGGTGACGCCGGCGAACCCCTTGGCCCGGCAGCGTTCCTCCAGGAGCGCGCCCAGGTTGTCGGCGACCCCAGTCAGGCGCCGGGCGCCCAGACTTTCGCAGCGCACCTGCTCGACGGCCTCGAACACGCCGCGGG
>JADFNT010000338.1 GCA_022563215.1 Pseudomonadota bacterium | reverse complement strand
TCAAGCTGATGGAGGGTTATGTCGGCGTTACGCTGTTCAACCGCCTGCACCGGGCCATCGAACTCACGCCCCAGGGGGTCGAATTCAACAACGCGGTGTCCATCGGCCTCGAACATATCGCCCACGCGGTGGACGAAATCCGCCGCCAGGTGGAAGGCGCCGATGTAACCATTGCCTGCAGCGTCGCCTTCGCGTCTTATTGGCTGATGACGCGGATCGCCAAGTTCCGCGCCCAGTTTCCCGAGATCGACGTCCGTTTGGTGGCCTCGGCCAAGGGACGCGACCTTGCCGCCATCGGCGTTGATTTCGCGGTCCGCTACGGCCGCGGCCAATGGGACAACGTCATCGCCAGCCACATGTTCGACAACGAGATTTTTCCCGTTTGCGCGCCGTCGTATTTGGAAGAGCACGGCCCCATGAAGGAGGTTTCCGATCTCACCGACCAGACGCTTCTTTACCTGACGCAGTTCGACAAGAACTGGGTCAGGTGGGATTCCTGGTTTCAGCACTTCGGCGCCGACGAATGGTCCCCGGAGGAACGGGGCCTGTCTTTCGACAACTACATGATCCTCATCCATGCCGCCATCCGCGGCGAAGGCGTGGCGTTATGCGGCGAACGTTTTGCCGACGACCTCATCGAACGGGGCGAGTTGGTCCGGCCCATTGACGCGGCCTTGAAATCGGATTTCTCGTTTTATCTTGTCCACCCCGCGAACCAGCCGCCGCGCCCGAACGCCCAGCGTTTCATGGACTGGCTGCTGGCCGAGGCCCATGGGTTGCCGTCCCCTTAACCCCCCCCCTCCGGCCGGGGGGGCCGGGAACGGTGGGATTTTCAAAGGCCGCTGACTTCCTCGACGATCCGCCGCACCGCGCCGCCGTCGGTCAGGTCATCGAACAACAGCTTCCGGTATTCGGCCCTCTTGCCGGCCCGCTTGCCCGGGTCGGCCAACGCCCGGTCGACGGCCGCCGCCAGGTCGGCGACGTTGGTGACTTCCTCGCCGACGTCGCGCCACCGCCATTCGATGGCGCTGGCGTCGTAATGCTCCTTGTCCCGGGCGTGCTGGGGATTGGTGATCAACACGATTGGCCGGTCCATGGCCAGGTATTGGAAGATCACCCCCGAGGCATCGGACACCAGGACGTCGGCGGCGATCAGAAGAGGCGCCATGTCGGCCGCCGGGTCGTTGACCAGATGCACATGCTCATCGCGGGCCGCAAGCCGCTCCCAGGCCGCCATCCACCCCGGGCGGAACTCGCAGGTGCGCGGATGGGGCTTGATGACGATGGTCAGATCCTCGCGCACGCCGCCGATCAACGACGCCACCCTTTCGCCCACCATCGCCGCCGAGGTAAAGGCCCGGTGGTGGGTCGGGGCGTAAAGGATCGTCTTGCGCTGATCGCCGGCGGCGGCGATGAGCGGCAACGGATCGCCCCGAAACACCGGGTCGTTGCCGGCAAAACCGGTAATCCAAATCCTGTCCTCGGGCAGGGCCCCGGCGGCGACGATGTCGTCGCGCGCCATGGTCGAGGAAACGCAGGTGTAATCGGCGTGCCGTTCCGTCCGCTTGGCGAAGTTGCGCCCGGCCAGGCCGTGGCGGATGTTGACCGTCGTCGTTTCCGGGGCCAGGGCTTTCAGACGTTCCAGGGGCGCGTCGCAGACGATCGTCACCTCGGGGCCGAAATCCGCCAGGTCCCGTATGTCGGTGGAGAGATGCGGCCAATGGTTTTCGGCGAAGGCGTCGAACAACGGCTTCAACAGCGGAAAATGGTGCTTGGCGTGGACATAAAGGCCAACCCTTTTGCCGCTCAGGTTGCCGACGATGTTGCGGCGGCCGGATTTTTCCGCCTCCAGGCCGAGGACCGCGGCCCGGGCGGGGACGTTTTGCGGGTCCAGGACAAGCCCCTTTTCAAACGCTTCCCGGGCCCCCTCGGGGTCGTCTTGGCGGGCCTTGGCGAGGCCCAACTGGACCCAGGCATCGGCCCGCCCGGCATCGGTTTCGAGACAGGATTCGAGATGCCCGGCGGCGTCTTCCGGAGACCCCGCATAACGGCAACAGACGCCGAGCAGGTATTGGGTCTCGGCGTCCTCGGGCGCCGTCTTGGCGGCCTTGGCCAGGGCCGAAACGGCGGCGTCATAATCCCCCTTCAGGAACAGCAGTTGGCCCTGGTTCCTTTGCGCCGGCAAGTAATCGGGACTCTTTTTCAGCGCCGTCCCGAAACATTTCCCGGCCTTGTCCAGCTTGCCGGCAAAAGCCAGCAGTTCCCCCAGTTGGTTGTTGGCCAGCGGATCGTCGGGGTCGTTCTCCAGGGCGCGTGTGAAATATTTTACCGCCTGGCCGATGGCGCCGCGGCGGCGTTGGGCGATCCCTAAGTTGACCAGGGCCGAGCCGCTCTCGGGGGCGAGATCGGCGGCCGCTCCCCGCCGGCCCTTTTTCCTCTTCCGTTTTCCCTTGCCAGTAGCAGCGTCCGGTCCCGGTCCCTCCTTCAGCCCGACGATCCCCATCTTCGCCAGCCAAGCGACGGTACGGGCCAGCATGTAGAGCCGTTCCTCGGCCACCACCTCGGCCAGGGAATAGACGCTCAAGGGAC
>JADFNT010000337.1 GCA_022563215.1 Pseudomonadota bacterium | reverse complement strand
AAGGCGGTGACCGCGGTACCGGCCAGCGCCTTGCTGACGTCCTTGGGCGAACTCATGTCCATGGGCGGGCTTTCGGCCCCCGGGGCGGGTGCCGGCCCAGGTTGAGCCGGCGGCGGCGCGGCGGGAGGCGGCGGCGAGCCGGAGCCCATGCCGGGATCGGAATCGGTGCGTTGATAGCCCACGGCCTCGGGGGTGAAAAACTCGCCCCCCCCTTCATCATCTCCCGATTGCGGAGCCTGTGAAGGACTCGGCGGTATTAAAGGCTTTGCCATGGCCCCCCTAGACTATGGGCATCCGGCGGGGATTTCCACCCGTATGACGGCCTTCTCCGGCGGCCAGGGCGCCGTTGACAGTTTTCGGGCGCCCGCCCATGATCCCTGGGAATCCCAAGGCACTAAGTACTTGCAGGCCAATGCCATCCCCATGACCGAAACCCTTGCCATAGCCCTGGCGCAGATCAATCCGACCGTCGGCGATATCGGCGGCAACCTGGACCGCGTCCGCGGCGTCCGCGCCCGTGCGGCGGCAACCGGCGCCGATCTGGTGATCGCCGGGGAGCTCGTGGTTTCCGGCTACCCGCCCGAGGACCTGGTCCTCAAGCGCGCCTTCCAGGACGCCGTCGAGGAAGGGGTCAACAAACTGGCCGCCGAGACCGATGACGGCGGTCCGGGGATTCTGATCGGCACGCCATGGCGCAAGGACGGCCTGCTTTACAACGCCGCCGTGCTGCTGGACGGGGGCGATGTCGCCGCCGTCCGGTTCAAGCACGACCTGCCCAATTACGGCGTCTTCGACGAAAAACGGATCTTCGAGACCGGCCCGTTGCCGGGGCCGGTGTCGTTTAGGGACGTGCGCTTAGGCGTCATGATCTGCGAGGACATGTGGGCCCCGGAGGTTACCGAATGCCTGGATGAATCGGGGGCCGAGATTCTGATCGTCATCAACGGCTCACCGTTCGAGACCGACAAGCCCGACGACCGGCTCAACTACGCCGTTTCCCGGATTACGGAATCCGGCCTGCCCCTGGTCTACGTCAACATCGTCGGCGGCCAGGACGAGCTGGTCTTCGACGGCGCGTCGTTCGTCCTCGGCGCCGACAACAAGTTGCTGGCCAAGGCGCCGTCATGGACCGAGGACGTGGCCGTCACCCAATGGAAACGCTCGGGCGAAAGCTGGACGTGCGAAGAAGCCGCCATCGCCACGGCGACGGGATTGACCGAATCCATCTACCGGGCGCTGGTTCTGGGGCTTCGCGATTACGTCGGCAAGAACGGCTTTCCCGGCGTCCTGATCGGGTTGTCGGGCGGCATCGACAGTGCCTTGACCGCCGCCGTCGCCGCCGATGCGCTGGGTTCGGAAAAAGTCCATTGCGTCCTCATGCCGTCGCCCTATACGTCGGACGAAAGCCTGGAGGACGCGGCCGAGACGGCGGGAAATTTGGGGGTCAAGCTGGACACCATCGCCATCGACCCGGCCATGCAGGCGTTCGATGAGATGCTGAAGGACGCCTTCGAGGGCCGGGACGCCGATCAAACGGAGGAAAACATCCAGGCCCGCGCCCGCGGCCTGACGCTGATGGCGCTGTCCAACAAGTTCGGGTTCATGGTCCTCAGTACCGGCAACAAATCGGAAATGTCGGTCGGCTACGCGACGCTCTACGGCGACATGTGCGGCGGCTATTCGGTCCTCAAGGACGTCTACAAGACCACGGTCTTCGATCTCGCCCGGTGGCGCAACCAAAACAGGCCCGAAGGCGGCCACGGCCCGGACGGCGTTGTCATCCCAGAGCGCGTCATCACTAAGCCGCCGAGCGCCGAACTGAAGCCCAACCAGACCGACCAGGACACGCTGCCGCCCTATGACGTGCTGGACGCCATCCTCAAGTGCCTGATCGAAGAGGAAATGTCATTAGATGACATCACCGCCCAAGGCCACGATGCGAAAACCGCCGAGGCGGTCTGGCACATGCTGGACCGGGCCGAATACAAGCGCCGCCAGGCACCGCCGGGGGTCAAGATCACCGAGCGCGCCTTCGGCCGCGACCGCCGTTATCCGCTGACCAACCGGTTTACCGGCAAGGTTTGAACCGGGGCCATGGCGTTACACATTCACGATACCCTGAGGGGCAAGAAGGTTAAGTTCACGCCCCGCAAAAAGGGCGAGGTGCGCATCTACGTCTGCGGGCCGACGGTCTATGACTTGGCCCATATCGGCAATGCGCGCCCGGCGGTCGTGTTCGACGTCTTCACCCGGTTGCTCAGGCGGCTCTACCCAAAAGTCACCTACGTCCGCAACATCACCGACGTCGACGACAAGATCAACGCGGCGGCCAAGGAATCCGGCGAGTCCATCGGCGACATTACGGCGCGGACGACGAAAATCTTCCACGACGACATGGCGGCGCTGGGGAACCTGCCGCCGGACCACGAGCCCAAGGCGACCGACCACATCGACGGCATGATCGAACTGGTGGCCAAGCTGCTCGAAAGCGGCAACGCCTATGAGGCGGAAGGCCATGTTCTTTTCAGTGTGCCGTCAATGCCGGACTACGGGAAATTGTCGAAGCTCAACCGTGACGACCTGGTGGCCGGGGC
>JADFNT010000336.1 GCA_022563215.1 Pseudomonadota bacterium | reverse complement strand
AACGAATTGGTGACCACGAAGACGCTCGATACGCTCATCGCGCCGGCCGCCAGCATCGGGTTCAACAGCAATCCCCAAAGCGGATACAGCGCCCCGGCGGCGACCGGGATCAGGACCACGTTATAGGCGTAGGCCCAGAAAAAATTGGTCCAGATGGTTCTCAGCACCCGCTTCGACAGCCCGGCGGCGTTGACGATGCCGCGAAGGTCGCCCGACATAAGGACCACGTCGGCGGCCTCGATGGCGATATCGGTGCCGGTGCCGATGGCGATGCCGACGTCGGCCTGGGCCAGGGCCGGGGCGTCGTTGATGCCGTCGCCGACGAAGGCGACCTTTTTGCCGCCGGCCTGAAGGCGCTTGACCTCGTCGGCTTTCTGGCCCGGCAGGACCTCGGCCATGACCCTGTCGATGCCGGCCTGGCGGGCGATGGCTTCGGCGGTGCCGCGGTTGTCGCCGGTCAGCATGGCGACTTCGAGGCCGAGGCCATGAAGCGCCCTGATGGCTTCCCGGGTGCTGTCCTTCAACGGGTCGGCGACGGCGATCACCGCCGCCAGTTTTCCGTCGACGGCCGCATAGAGGGGCGTCTTGGCCTCGGCGGCCATTTCGCCGGCCCGCGCCTCGACATCCTTGAGGTCGATGCCGAGGCGTTCCATATACCGGTCCGCGCCGACCTGCACCCGGTGGCCATCGACGCCGGCCTCGATGCCGAAGCCGGGCTCGGCCTTGAAATCCACCACGTTTGGGATATCCAGGCCGTTCTCCCGGGCGGCGCGGACGATGGCCTCGGCGATCGGGTGTTCGCTTTTCGATTCGGCGGCGGCGACAAGACGGAGGATTTCCATTGCCTCGGATCCGAGGGCGTCGAAATCGGTCATTTCCGGTAAGCCCTTGGTCAAGGTGCCGGTCTTGTCCAGAATCACCGTGTCGACCCGGGCCAACACCTCGAGCGCCGCCCCCTTGCGGAACAGCACGCCCATTTCGGCCCCCTTCCCCGATCCGACCATGATCGCCGTCGGCGTCGCCAGCCCCATGGCGCAGGGACAGGCGATCAGCAGCACCGAGACCGAGGTCACGAAGGCGAAGCTGAGCGCCGGGTCGGGCCCGTAAAAAAGCCAGACGGCGAACGTCGCGGCGGCGACGGCGAGGACCACGGGCACGAAGATGCCGGCGATCTTGTCGGCCAGGCGTTGGATCGGCGGCTTGGTGCCTTGCGCCTCCTCGACCATGCGGATGATCTGGCTGAGCACCGTATCGGCGCCGACGCGGGTGGCCCGCAAGGTGAAGGCGCCGGTCTTGTTGACGGTGCCGCCGACGACCTCGTCGCCGGTTTGTTTTTCCACCGGCGCCGGTTCGCCGCTGATCATCGATTCATCGACGTAGCTGGAACCTTCCGTCACCACCCCGTCGACGGCGAGGCGCTCTCCGGGGCGGACAACAACCAATTCCCCCACCGCCACCTCCTCGATGGGGATTTCCATTTCTTCGCCGTTACGGACAACACGGGCGGTCTTGGCCTGGATCTGCATCAGTTTGCGGATCGCCTCCGAGGTCCGGCCCTTGGCGATGGCTTCCAGAGTGCGGCCGAGCAGAATCAGCGTGATGATGACCCCGGCGGCCTCGAAATACGACGTTGCCGTGTTCTCGGGAAAGATCGCCGGCACCAGGAGGGCCAACAGGGAATAGAAATAGGCGGCGGAAGCGCCGAGCATCACCAGGCTGTTCATGCCCGGGTTCAGGTGGCTCAATTCGGCCCAGCCGTGGCGGTAGAACCGCCGCCCGGCGTAGAACTGGACCGGCGTCGCCAGCAGCCATTCGACACCCATCCAGCCGCGCTCGGCCATCACCCCGATCATCAAGCCGCCGATCCCGGGGGCCATCTTCAACATGGCGATTAGGAACAGCGGCACGGTGAAGGCGGCGGCCAACAACAGATCGCGCCTGAGCACGGCCAATTCCGCTTCGCGGGCGGCGCGTTCGCGGTCGTCGGTTTCCTCGCCGGTGACCGGGCGCGCCGAATAGCCGGCGGTCTCGATGGCCGCCGTGATGCTCTCGGGGTCGACTTCGCCGGCATGGTAAGTAACGCTTGCCCTTTCATTGGCCAGGTTGACCACCGCCTCGCCGACGCCGGGCACGGCCAGCAGCACCTTTTCGACGCGGCTGACGCACGACGCGCAGGTCATACCCCCGACCTGCAAAGACAGGTTTCGGAGGTTTCCCGCCGGGGTTTCGTTGGTTATCGTTGCGGTTAGTTCAGAGGGCGTGTTCATGGGGGTATCCTACAACCTTCCAGTAAGGTGGAATCATTATATAAGCTTCTAGTCACTGGAAGGTAAAGGGGGAGTCGTCGGCAAGTCGTCAGTGGGTCGTCGGTATGTCGTCACTAGGTCGTCATCAGGTCGTCACCGGGTCGTCCGTAAGTCGTCGTTTTTCCGCGCCTTTTGTGCCTTAAGCCATTGATTCTACATGTTTCATCTCCACAAAAGGGCCGCGAATGTCGTCATCGGTCGTCATTTTCTCCTTCCGGGCCGTCTGACAAGGGGAGCGTGACGGGACTTCGGATCCGCCCCATGACGAAGCTCGATGCTTACCTTAATTCCTCAATAACCAAGATTAAGGAATTAGATCAT
>JADFNT010000335.1 GCA_022563215.1 Pseudomonadota bacterium | reverse complement strand
TCTGCGACACCATCGCCATCATCGACCACGGCCGGTTGATCGTCAGCGAGTCGACGGAAAGCCTGGTCCGGCGCATCGACGTCAAGGAAATGACGGTGACCCTGGACCGCGAGATCACGGAAGTGCCGGCCGGGCTGAAGCCCTACAACGTCGAGTTCAAGACCGGGCGTAAGCTCAAGTTCTCCTATCCGCCGTCGAAGACCCATTCCGGCGAAATCCTCGACGCCCTTTCGGCGGCGGGGCTCGGCATCGTCGATTTGACGACCCGCGAGGCGGAGCTGGAGGACATCTTCCTCAGCCTCACCGGCGGCCGGGAACGGGACGGTGAATAACCGGGCCCGGGCCTTGAGGTCGGGCCGTTCCGGCAAGGGGTTGCTGGCGGTGCTAATGGCGGCAATTCTGTTCGCGGCCGCCGCCTGCGCGCCGATCGTCCGGCCGCCGGGGGAGCCCATCAACCGGCCGCTTTTGGCCGGCGGTTTTTTTCACACCGCCGACGGCCTGGTGCTGCCGGTGAAAAGCTGGCGGCCGCAAAAGGACCCGCCCCGGGCGGTCCTCATCGCATTGCACGGGTTCAACGATTATTCCAATTTCTTCGCCGCGCCGGGCGCCTTCCTCGCCACCCGGGACATCGCCTCTTATGCCTATGACCAGCGGGGGTTCGGGGCCGCGCCGGGACACGGACTGTGGCCGGGGATCGACGCGTTGAGCGCCGATTTGAAGACCTTTGCCCGCCTCGTCCGGGACCGCCATCCGGGGACGCCGCTTTACCTGTTGGGGGAAAGCATGGGCGGCGCCGTGATCATGGTCGCCACCGCCGATAGGGACGCCCCCGAAGCCGACGGGATCATTCTCGCGGCGCCCGCCGTCTGGGGGCGCGTCACCATGCCCTGGTATCAGCGTCTGGCGCTATGGATCGGCGTCCACCTGATGCCGGGGGCCGAGGTCACGGGCCAGGGGCTGAAGATCACGCCGTCGGACAACATCGAGATGCTGAAAGCGCTCGGCCGCGACCCGCTGGTCATCAAGGCGACCCGCATCGACGCCATTTACGGACTGACCAACCTGATGGACCGGGCGCTGGAACTGTCCGCCCGGCTGCAAGGCCCGGCGCTGATCCTTTACGGCCAAAAGGACGAGATCATCCCCAGGAAACCGACCCAAATCATGCTCGACCGCCTGCCGGCGGCCGTTTCTGGAGGCCCCCGCCTCGCCGTCTACGAAGACGGCTATCACATGCTGCTGCGCGATTTGCAGGCCGAGACCCTGTGGCGGGACATCGCCCACTGGATCGCCGATCCCTCCACATCGCTGCCGTCGGGCGCCGACAAGGGGGCCCGGGAACGCCTCGCCTTACCGCCGACCAAAAGCGGGGAAATGGCGGGAAAGTAGGGCGGGCCCGAGGCTTTGCCGGCGCCGCCCCGGGGGATTGACCTTGGCCGAAAACCGGCGTTCATTGGCCCCCTGATGATCGATAAACGCATCCCAACGCCGGCCGAGGCGGTCGCCGACGTCAAGGACGGCGACATGGTGTTGATTTCCGGTTTCGGCGAAGCCGGCAACCCGACGGAGCTGATCCACGCCCTCATCGACCAGGGGACCAAGGACCTAAGCGTTGTCAACAACAACGCCGGCAACGGCCACATGGGCCTGGCGGCGTTGTTGGAGGCGGGACGGGTTTCGAGGATCATCTGTTCGTTCCCGCGCTCGTCCCGGTCGGTGGTGTTCGAGGAATTGTACGGAACCGGCAAGATCGAGCTTGAGGTGGTGCCGCAGGGAACGCTCGCCGAACGGCTGCGCGCCGGCGGCGCCGGGATCGGCGGCTTTTACACCCCGACGGCGGTCGGCACGTCCCTCGCCGAAGGCAAGGAACGGCGCACCATCGACGGGCGCGAGTATGTGCTGGAACACCCGATCCGGGCCGACGTGGCGTTGATCAAGGCGGAGTCCGCCGATCCCTGGGGCAACCTGACCTACCGCATGGCGGCCCGCAACTTCGCCCCGGTCATGTGCATGGCGGCCGAAACGACCATCGTCCAGGTGCGCCAAATCGTCGATCTGGGCGCCATCGACGCCGAACACGTCGTCACCCCCAGTATTTTCGTCGACCGCATCGTCGAGATCCCGGAACCGATCAGCGAAGCGGCGATCCTTCGCCAGGCCGAACGGGTGGAAAAGGCGGCCGTCCCATGACCGGCCCCTCTAATCCCATCGAAAACCCCACTCCCCATCCCACCTCCAAACCAGGGGGCCTGACCCGCGATCAGGGGGTTGAGTGTTCGAGTCCTTCCTGGCGAGCCATTAAAATCAAGATGTTAGCGTTAATTCGCTGGCCATTTTTCTTTGCCAATATCGCCATAGGTACAGGTAAGGTACAGACGTGATTTCAAAAACTCGCCCCGATATATGGGGGATTCTCAGATATGAAATTCAACAAAGAACAGGTTGCAGCCCGCCAACTGGACACGGCAATAAGGATGATGTTTGACGGCGGGGACATTGTTTCTGTCCATACATTAGCGGCGGCGGCGGCCACGGTATTTAGAAATCTGCTTGAGGACACAGGTGAGGACACCTGGACCGACGCTATCATTGAAGCCTTCCCGGGGGGCAAGAAACAAGCCCGGCAGTTT
>JADFNT010000334.1 GCA_022563215.1 Pseudomonadota bacterium | reverse complement strand
AGGGGTTTTAAGGGGGGGGCCGGGGACGGTTCCGCTCCTTCCGCCCTTTTTAATATTCAGTTAAGTTTTTCAATGATTTAAGGTACGGGTAATAGTTGCCGGGCAGGGCCTGCCGGAAAGGCTCGTTAAAGCGGTATTTATCCCGTCAATACCTGTCAACAATTTGATTTAAATAAGTTTTCCAGTTTGGCACGCATCCTGCAGTCCTTTGCCGCAAGAAGGCCTGAAACAACCGCTTCTGTTAGGCGGCGACGGGGCCTAAAGAAGATAAAAGACGGGAACAAGAAGAAGGACGGGACCAATGAAAGCACTGCAGATCGCGGCATTGGGAATGATCGCCCAGCAGCGTAAGACCGAGGTGGTGGCGAACAACCTCGCCAACATGAACACCACCGGATACCAGCGCCGGCGGACGGAGTTCTCTGATCTTATCTACAGCATTGCGGAACGCAAACCATCGGCGTCGTCAAGAGCCGGCGAGACCGTGCCGGCGGGCCTGGTCAGCGGCCAAGGCGTGCGGGTGGCTTCGATCTACCGCATCATCGAGCAGGGGAACCTGAAGGCCACCGAAAACACCTTCGACCTGGCGATCCAGGGCGAGGGTTACTTCCAGGTGTTGCTGCCGAACGGCGACACGGCCTATACCCGGGACGGGACCTTCCAACTCAATGGCCAGGGCCAAGTGGTCACCCATGACGGCTTCGCCGTGCAGCCGGGGATCAACGTTCCGCTCGAAGCCATCGACGTCACCATCAACTCCTCGGGCGAGGTGCTGGCCATATTGGCCGGCGAAGACGAACCGGCCAACGTCGGCACCATCCAGATCGCCACTTTCCCCAACCAGGGCGGCCTCGAGGCTCTTGGCGACAACCTGTTCAGGGAAACAGCCGCCTCGGGCCCGGCCAATGTCGACAATCCTTCACAGGCCGGATTCGGGTCGTTGCTGCAGGGCTTCGTCGAGTCCTCCAACGTCAACCCGATTGACGAAATCGCGGCCCTGATCGCGGCCCAACGGGCCTATGAAATGAACTCCAAGGTTATTCAAACCGCGGATAAAATGATGGGGCCGTCGCGCTAAAACGCTAAGCTCCTTTCGTCCATGGCTTCCCCGGCGGTAGAAACCGCCGGGGTTTTTTTTAAATAGCTTGACACACCCCCTTGCCCCCGGGGGCGGCGGAAACCGCCGGGGATTTTTTGTCAGCCCTCAAATGCCGAGAATCCATTCCCGGAGCAGGTCCTCCTCGAGCGCCTCGGCGCGGTCGATCCAGTCCTCCGCCGGACCGGCGACCCCCGGCGATCGGGGGTCGGCGGCGGCGTCATAGACGCTACGCTTGGCGAAATCGGTAACGAATAGGGCGAACGCCACCGGCCGGCCGCTGGCGGCGAAAAACACCCCGACCAGCCCCTTGGCGTATTTGAGGGTCCCCGTCTTGGCCCAAATTCCGAGCGCCGTCGCCGGGTCGCGGAAACGCCGGCGCATCGAATCCCTGAGCCCCGAAACCGGCAACAGGGAAAGATAGCTGCCGCCGCCATAGCGCCGGTCGGCGGCGAGGCGGACGATCGCCGCCATTTGTCGGGGCGTGACGCGGGCTTCCGCAGACAGCCCGGAATGGTTGGCCAGGCGAAAGCCGTTCCAGGCGATCCCGGGCAGGCGTTTTTGCAACCAGCGGCTCAACGATTGAGCGCCCGCGGCCAATTCCTTGGCCTCGCCGTCGAGCTGGCGGGCCGCCACCTGGCCGATCAGTTCGGCGACCATGTTGTTTGAATGCTCGAGCGCCAGCCTGACCACATCGACCAGCGCCAGGCCCCTGATGCGGGCCATCGGGCGGGCATCGGCGGGCGCCGTCCCGGCCCGCGGTTCGGGCAGCGTCACGCCGAGCATCCGGGCCAGGCGCCGGAAGACCCGGGCGGTGCGAAGCCCCGGCCGTTTGACCGGCAGGTACTCGGCCCCTTCGCCCGTCGCCGAGGGCGCCAACAGCCAGCGCCCTTCCCTCCCAAGAACGAAATTATGTCCGCGGCCGAGGATGTCCCTGGGGGCGCTGAGCCCCGGCCGCGGGTTGCCGAGGGCTGGGGTCTCGAAAGCCCGCACCACCCCCGGCTCAAGCGTGGACCGCCAGTTCAGCAGTGTGTGGTTGAAATCCAGCGACAAGGCGCTCAGGCCCGGGTTATAACGCGCGTCTTCCGGTTGCCGGGCTTCGATTTGGGCCGTCGTCCCGAGCAACGATCGGTCGTAAAAAACCTCCCCGAGACACGCGAAAGGCCAGAGTCTTTCAGCTTCTGGGCCAGGCCCATCAAGTCCTGAATCGCCAGCAGCGGATCGCCGCCGCCTTGCAGGGTGAGGTCTCCTTGCAAAACACCTTTAACCACCTTGCCGGCGGCCAGTAACTTGGTTTCAAACCGGTAACCGGGGCCGAGGATGCCGAGCGCCGCCACCGTGGCCGGCACCTTGGCCGTCGAGGCGGGGATGAAAAGCGCGTTTTCATCGCGCCCGGCAATCATGCCGCCACTTTCCAGGTCCAGCAGCGCATAGCCGACCCGGGTGCCGGAAGGACCGGGTTTGCGGATCAGGGCCTCGACGCCGGCGGGCGGCGGCGCCTCGTAGGCCCGGACCTCGGTGATGGCCGTCCCGGTGGA
>JADFNT010000333.1 GCA_022563215.1 Pseudomonadota bacterium | reverse complement strand
CCGCAACTCACATATTTCGTGGACGCAGGTCGAAACCGGTGCCGCCATCACCTGGAAATACCCGAGCTGCATTCTCCTTGGGGACAACTCGGTGGGTGAGTTCTACTCGGTGGCCATGGTGAACAACTACCAGCAGGCCGACACCGGGACCAAGATGATCCATCTGGGCAAGAACACGTCGTCGCGGATCATCTCCAAGGGCATTTCCGCCGGCCGCGCCAATCAGACCTACCGGGGACTGGTCCGCATTTCGCCCAAGGCCGAAGGGGCGAGGAACTTCACCCAGTGCGATTCGCTCCTCATCGGCGACCAATGCGGCGCCCACACGGTGCCCTACATCGAATGCAAGAACAAAAGCGCCATCGTCGAACACGAGGCGACGACCTCGAAGATCTCGGAAGACCAGCTTTTCTACCTGCGCCAGCGCGGCATCCCGCCCGAGGAAGCGGTGGCCTTGGTGGTCAACGGGTTCTGCCGCGAGGTGTTGCAGCAGTTGCCGATGGAATTCGCCGTCGAGGCGCAGAAGCTGGTCGGCATCAGCCTCGAAGGAAGCGTCGGTTAGGCCCGATCGCCGGTTTTATAAAATGCCAAAAAAGAAAATACCTAAAAAGAAAGCTAAAAAATTGTTGGAAATAAAGAACCTGCACGTAAGCGTCGACGGCAAGGCTATCCTCAAGGGCATCGACCTGAGCATCCAGCCCGGCGAGATCCACGCCATCATGGGTCCCAACGGGTCCGGCAAAAGCACGCTCAGCCACGTCATCGCCGGGCGCGACGGTTACGAGATCACCGGCGGCCGGATCATCTATCAGGGCGAGGACCTGACCGGGCTGGCGCCCGAGATCCGCGCCGCCAAGGGCATCTTTCTGGCCTTTCAGTATCCGGTGGAAATTCCCGGCGTCGCCAACACCACCTTCCTGAAAGAGGCCCTGAACGCGATCCGCCGCTACCACGGCGAGGACGAGCTGGACGCCATGCAATTCATCAAGATAATGCGCGAAAAGACCAAGGAACTCGGCATTTCCGATGACATGTTGAAACGCGCCGTCAACGTCGGCTTCTCCGGCGGCGAGAAGAAGCGCAACGAAATCCTGCAAATGGCGATCCTCAACCCGACGCTGGCGATCCTCGACGAAACCGACAGCGGCCTCGACATCGACGCGATGAAGATCGTCGCCGAAGGGGTCAACAAGATGCGCGCCCCCGAACGCTCGATCCTGCTCATCACCCATTACCAGCGCCTTTTGGATTACATCATTCCCGACAAGGTGCACGTGCTGGCGCACGGCAGGATTCAGCGCTCCGGCGGCAAGGAACTGGCCCTGGAACTGGAGGAAAAGGGCTACGCGGAATTCGGCGAGGCGGCGGCTTGAACGAGGATCAGAAAACGTCCATGACAACCGAATCCACCAATATCCAGCCGTTCGTCGAATCCTTCGACCCCGCCCGGTCCGGCCTTCCCGGCGCCGGCCTGGGGTGGCTGAAGGCGTTGCGCGAGGACGGGATCGAGCGTTTCGAGGCGCTCGGCCTGCCGACTCCCAAGCTCGAAGCGTGGAAATACACGCGCCTGAAGCCGCTTGAGGACACGCGCTACCAGCCGGTCACCGACGAGGACGGCATGGCCGCCCTGGAGATGGTGCCGTCGTTGCTGCCCGACCCCGGCGGCCGGCCGAGGCTGGTGTTCGTCAACGGCCGCATGCGTCCGAATTTCTGGATCGACGGCGACCTGCCCGACGGCGTCCACCTGGAATGCCTGCGCGACGTTCTGGAAACCCGGCCGGACTGGATCCGCGAACGTCTCGGCGCCCTTGTCGGTGAGGAAGCGTCTTCCCTGGTGCAGTTGAACACGGCGATGATGGACACCGGTTTCATACTGCACGTCGAGGAAGGCGTCAGGGTCGAGACGCCGATCGAGGTGATCTTCGTCGGCGGCCTGACCGACCGCCCGGTGGCCTATTCGCCCCGCAACCTGATCGTCCTTGAGAAAGGGGCCGAGGCGACGGTGGTCAATTATCACGCGGGCCTTGGCGTCGGCGCCTATTTCGCCAATTCCGTCACCGAGATCGACATCGGCCCCGGCGCCCTGTTCCGCAATTACAAGGTCCAGGCCGAGGCCAAGGAGGCGACGCACATCGACACCGTCCGCGTCCGTGTCGCCGGCGACGGGACCTATGAAAGCTTCAGCCTGTCCATCGGCGGACGGCTTTCGCGGAACGAGGTGTCCGTCCGCCTCGAAGGCGAGGGCGCCCACTGCGCCATTAACGGCGCCTACCTGATGCGCGGCAGCGAACACTGCGACAACACCACCCAGATCGACCACCTGGTGCCCCACACCACCAGCCGCGAGGTCTTCAAGGGCGTGCTTGACGACGAATCACGGGCCGTGTTCGTGGGCCGCATCGTCGTCCACAAGGACGCCCAGAAAACGGACGGCTATCAGCTCTGCAAGACACTGCTGCTCAGCACCGGGGCCGAAATCGACGTCAAGCCGGAACTGGAAATCTACGCCGACGACGTCAAATGCAGCCACGGCGCGACCACCGGCCAGATGGATGAAGCGGCGCTGTTTTATCTGCGCTCGCGCGGTATTCCCGAGGCGTTGGCGAGAAATCTTCTGGTCCAGTCGTTCATCGGCGAGGC
>JADFNT010000036.1 GCA_022563215.1 Pseudomonadota bacterium | reverse complement strand
ATCCTGGCCGGCAAGCACCCCGGGCGCGTGGTGATCAAGGCCGTCGAGCGGATGATCAGCCGCAATCCCCTGGGCCGCCAGCAGATGCGGAAACTGCACGTCTATAAGGGCGCCGAGCACCCCCATGAGGCGCAAAACCCCGAGATCCTGGACGTCGCCGCGATGAATCCCAAGAACAAGAGGAGAGCCTAAGCCATGGCCGAGAAAACCAAGACCCTGGCCGACCTGAAGGATCTCGTCACCCCGCCGGCGGCGGCTGAAGCCTCCGAAGCCGGAGCGGTGACGCCGGCGGCCGAACCCGCGGCCCCGGTCGAGCCGAAGATCGACGACAAGGGCCGGTCTTACGCCACCGGCAAGCGCAAGGACGCCGTCGCCCGGGTGTGGATCAAGCCCGGCCCCGGCAAGATCATCGTCAACGGCCGCGAACTGGAAACCTATTTCGCCCGCGCGGTGCTGAGGATGCTGATCAACCAGCCGTTCGCCGTCACCGAACGCGAGGGCCAATACGACGTCACCTGCACGGTCAAGGGCGGCGGGCTTTCGGGCCAGGCCGGGGCGGTCAAGCACGGCATCAGCAAGGCGCTGTTGTACTATGAGCCGGGCCTCAGGGGGGCGCTCAAGAAGGAAGGCTTCCTGACCCGCGATTCCCGCGTCGTCGAGCGCAAGAAATACGGCCGCCGCAAGGCGCGGCGCAGCTTCCAGTTCTCGAAACGTTAATCCCCGAGCTACAATCCAGAATACAAAAAGGGCCATCCTGGGGGGCGGCCCTTTATTCTTTTGAACAAATCAACCAGTTGCGGTTTAAAGTATGATATTATCATACGATAGAATAATTTCAGGGACTGCGAAATCATGGCTATGACTCGAAAGACCATCACGATTACCGATCAAATGAATGATTGGGTTAAGGGGCAGGTCGAGTCCGGTAAATACGGCAATGACAGCGAGTATTTTCGCGACCTTATCCGTAAGGATCAATCCAAGGAGGATCATCTGGAAACACTGCGGAATTTACTGGTTGAGGGTGAACAAAGCGGTTCAAGCGATCTCAGCGTAACGGACATATGGGACGAGGCGGAGGAACGGCATCAAGGTCATGACCTAACTGAAAATGCCTGAGTATCGACTGTCAAAACGGGCCGAAAACGATATTGGGGATATCGCCTGCTACACAATCGAACAATTTGGCATCGAACAGGCGCGGACCTATCGGGATTCAATGGAGGCCTGCTTTAATTCCATTGTTGAAAACCCTAAGCTTGGCAAAAAAATTGATCATATTCGCAAAGGGTATCGATGCCTTATGCACCAATCCCATGCCATATTCTACAAAGTGGAAAGACGCGATATTTTGATCATCCGTGTGTTACACCAAGCCATGTTCGCGCCACTTCATTTATAGAAGTTCGAGCTGGTCCCATTTCAGGATAAAGACCATGACGGCAAGGATATTCATCGACGGCGAGGCCGGCACCACGGGCCTGCAGATCCGGGCGCGCCTGGACGGCCGCGCCGACGTCACCGTCGCCAGCCTGCCGGACGACAGGCGCAAGGACGCAGGCGCCCGGGCCGAGATGCTGAACGGGTGCGATCTGGCGATCCTGTGCCTGCCCGATGATGCCGCCCGGGAAGCGGTGGCGCTGATCGACAACCCGGACGTCAAGGTCATCGACGCCTCGACGGCTCACCGGACCGCCGACGGCTGGACCTATGGGTTCCCGGAACTCGACGCCGAACAGGCCGGGCGCATCGCCGCCGCCAAGCGGGTCGCCAATCCCGGTTGTTATGCCCTGTCGTCGGTGGCGATGATCCGGCCGCTGATTTCGGCCGGGTTGTTGCCGGCCGGCCACCCGGTAACCCTCAACGCCGTTTCCGGCTATTCCGGCGGCGGCCGCAGGATGATCGAAAGCTACGAGGACCAAAGCGCCGCCGATTACACCGAGGCCCCGTTCCGGGTCTACGGCCTCGGCCTGGAGCACAAGCACGTGCCCGAGATCGAGGTCCATGGCGGGCTGGAGAAAAGGCCGTTGTTCATGCCCAGCGTCGGGCGCTTCAGCCGGGGCATGATCGTGCAGTTGCCGTTGCAACTGTGGTCGCTGCCGGGCAAGCCCCAACCGAAGGACATTCACGGCGCCCTGGCCGCCCATTACCAGGATTGCCGGTTCGTCACCGTGCCCGGCCTGGCCGACACCAAGGCGATGACCGGCCTCGAGCCCGAGGCCCTGAACGGCACCGACGAGCTCAGGCTTCACGTCTTCGCCAACCAGGCCCACAGCCAAGCGGTGGTGGCGGCGCTGGTGGACAACCTGGGCAAGGGCGCCGCCGGCCAGGCGGTGCACAACATGAACCTGATGCTGGGATTGGACGAGGCGGCGGGGCTGGTTTAGTTGCCGACCCGTTTCAGGTCCTGCCAGCGGGTCGTGTAGCTGGGGCTGCGCATTTTCTGTTTCATCATCCACGGACGCCGGGTGCCGGCGGCGGCGAAGCGCACCGTATCGCGGCCCCAGTCCCTGTTGAGCCGGTCGACGGCCCGCATCAGGGCGCGCTTGCGGTCCTGATCGATGTTGGCGAACAGGCCCAGTTGCATGGCGCCGACCTTCTCCAGCCCGTCCAGGAACACGCCCGCCTTCTGGTACGCCAGCCCGGGCCGGTAGATCCGTTTCAGGCACCGCCCGGCGGCGGCGATCATCGCCGCGGTGTCAAAGGTGGCCTCGGGGAACGCGAAGCCGGCGGCGTTGGCGTAGCGTTGCCGGTGGCTGTCGAAGGGGCTGGTGCGAAGGCTGACCGTCAGCGTGTTGGCGGCCAGGTCCTGGCGGCGGAGCTTTTCGGCGGCGCGCCCGGCGTAGGTGGCGACGGCCTCGGCGATGTCGCGGTATTCGGTGATCCGCCGCCCGAAACCGCGGGAAACCATGATTCCCTTGTGGTCCGGCCGGGCCAGTTCCAGGTTCAGGCACGCGATGCCGCGCAATTCGAGCACCGTGCGCTCGACGGCGACGCCGAGGTGTGAGCGGATGAATTTGGGCTCGGCGCGTTTGAGGTCGAGCGCCGTGACGACGCCGAGCTTGCCGAGACGCCGGGCCAGCCGGCGGCCGATGCCCCACACGGCGTCGGCGGCAAGGGCGGCCAGCAGCGCGTCGATGTCGCCGGGGTCGTCGGGGATGACGAACACGCCGCCATGCCTGGGGTCTTTCTTGGCCGTCCGGCTGGCGATCTTGGCCAGGGTCTTGGTGGCGCCGATGCCGACCGAGACCGGCAGCCCGGTCCACTGGTGGACGGCGTCCTTGACGGCGCGGCCGTGGGCCGCCGGATCGGCGAAGCCGCTCAGGTCGAGGAACGATTCATCGATGCTATAGACCTCCAGGTAAGGGGTGAACCGTTTCAGCACCGCGACCACGCGGGCCGACATGTCGCCGTAAAGCGCATAGTTGGACGAATAGACGTGGACCCGCTCGCGGCGCAGGAAATCCTTCACCTTGTGGACCGGTTCGCCCATCGGGATGCCCAGGTCCTTGGCTTCCTGGGAGCGGGCGATGATGCAGCCGTCGTTGTTGGACAGCACGACCACCGGGCGGCCCTCCAGGGCGGGGTCGAACAGCCGCTCGCACGAGGCGTAGAAGTTGTTGACGTCGACCAGGCAGACGGGGCCGCTGCCGGGTTCCGCCCCCTAGGTGAAGGAATGGACGGCATGGACGACCACGCCCCAGACGCGCAGGTCCTGTTCGGCGGTGATCTCGATCGGCGGGTAGCGGGGGTTTTCCGGCAGCAGGCGGATGCGGCCCCGGCGCCGGGATAGGCGCTTGACGGTCAGTTCGCCGTCGACGACGGCGATGACGATGCGGCCGTCGGCGGGGGTGAGCGAACGGTCGACGATCAGGATGTCGCCGGGGTAGATGCCGGCGCCGGTCATCGAATCGCCGGAAACGCGGAGGAAGAACGTCGCCGCCGGACGCCGGATCAGGTGCTCGTTGAGGTCCAGCGTCCCTTCCAGGTAGTCGTCGGCGGGCGACGGAAAGCCGGCCTCGACGCGCGAGGTGAAAAACGCCGGGAGGCAGGGCTCCGCGGCGGCTCCCGGCTCCCGGGCCCGGCCTATTTCGATCACCTCTCCGGGCGCGTCTTCGGGCATCGGCCATCATGGCCTTGGCCCTTGGGGGAAGTCAATGTTCTTTTTTTGTTCCTATGCGGGGATATCTACTAGTAGAACTAGGGGCGATTGCCGTCGTCGCCGAACAAAAGCGCCCGGAAAGCCTTCGGGTCGCCGATCACCTCGGCCAGCCGGTCGAGGGACTTGTCGACCGCCTCGGCGAACCGCTCCGGGCCGCCGAAGCGGGCCAGGGTCTCCGGGGCCATGAACTTGATCAGCATTGCCGACGTGCCCGGCGGCAGGCCGGCGAAATGCACGGTCAGCACGCCGTAATCCCGGAGCAGCAGCATCGACAGCCCGGCCGAGGCCTCGATGGGCATCACCGGCCGCCCTGCGAGGCCGGCGCGCTGCATGGCGATTTCCAGGGTATCCTCGCCGTCGAGGCGGACGATCACCGGCGTTTCGGTGATCCGGTTGCCGAGCCGTTTCTTCAGCGCCTGGGCGACCTCCCGGGTGACGGCGACCAGCTCGCGCACCCGGGCCGGGTCGTATTGTTCGAGCGAATGGACGACGGCCGGATACAGCATCGGCCTCGCCTCGACGCCGAACTCGAAGGCCAGGGCGCGCATTTCCTCGACCAGTTCCCGCCGCCCGCCCATCAGGCCGACCCTGGGCCCGATGGTGCCGTATTTGTCGAGCCCGGTGGAGCCGACGTCGACACCGAGCTCGAGCATCTTCGGTTGATCGAACACCGCCGGCCCGACCCGGGCGCCGCCGGCGTCGTCGACCAGCACCGGGGCGCCGGCGTCGTGGGCCAGCCTGACGATTTTCTCGATTTCCTTGACGCCGAGGATCTCGTAACTGACCGCGAGGCGGGTCATCGACACCAGCGACACGTTATCGGTCTCGCCCAGGACCTTCTCGAATTGGCCGAGGCCGATGGCGTCGATGAAATCGGCGCCGGCGTATTTGGCCCCGCGGATGACGCAGGCGTGGCTGCCGGTAGCCGAAACCCCGATCACCATTTGGCCCGGCCCGGCCAGCACCCGCGTCGCCGTCATGATGGCGGCGGTCTGGCGGTTGAAGACCATGATCGCGTGCGTTTTAGGGTCGCCGCCGAGATGGTCCAGCGCCAGTTCGTTCAGGCGATCGGTCAGCAACGCCGGCGCCAGTTCGTCGTCGAGCGGCGCCAGGCCGTCGTCCGGGGCCTCGAAGCGCCGCTCCAGGCCGCTGAGGTTATAGATTCCGTCGAGGCCCGAGTCCGCCACCCGCGCCTCGATGAACCGCCAGGCATGGCGCAGTTTGGCGTGGTCGTCGCGGCTGTCGCGGATGAATTCGCCGTGGGCGTAGGGCAGGCCCGGCGCATGGGGGTTGCCGAAGCGGTCTTCAGCCATGGGTTTGCTCCTGGAATTTTCAAGGGTTCGCCGGTTTAATCCCCGTCACTTAACGCGATTAGGAAAGACGGTCAACGGCGGCGTGGTCCGGCATTTCCCGTTCAGCCGCTGGGTCGGCGTCTCCTGAGCCGCGGTTTCAAGATCAAAAATATCGGTGGCCCCTGGCCCCGGAGGCGGAAACAATTGCCCACTCGCGGCAGGAATATTCCGCCCGGGTACGGTTTTTGCCCGCCAAACGCGCCGCCGGTTCGGTTGACAATCGCGGATTTCCGCCATTTCCGGTTCTGGCACTCCAATTGCTTAACAAAAGGTAAAGGACTCCCTTGGTGAACCCCCGGGCGAGTCCCGGGCCCGGGACGGCCAAAGAACAATTGAAAAGGTCATAAGCCATGGATCGAAAGAAATTGGATCTCCGGCGACGGTGGTGCGCCCGCCCGGCAAAGGGGCGCTTGGTAATATTTGCCTGGGCGGTTGTTTTCGCCGCCGTCCTGTGGCCCGCCAGCCCGTCGTCCGCATTCGCCAAGGCCCCCGCCAAGGCCCCCGCCAAGGCTGACGTGTGTCCGGCCTATCCCCGTGTCTGGTCGTGGGGCGCCATCAGCCACCAGAGGACCATCGACTTCGTCGGCGACAACCACGGCGGCGATTGGGCGCCTTATAACGGGAAGTGGAAGAAGCGTCTCGGTTTGCTTGAAATGGCTCATGCCCAGGGACGCGCCGTCGTCTTCCCGAAGCCCCAGGGCCTTCGCCTCAGGGGCCGGGGACTGGCCGAATTTATCGAATGGGTCCGCAAACGTATCGACATCAACCTTTGCCTGGCCGAACAAGCCGTCGAAGTGTCGCCGGAGACGTTGGCCGGCTTCGCCACCGCCGCCGGCCCGGCGATAGGGGCGGGCGCCGGCACCGATGCCGGCGTCCCCCCGAAGACGGCCGCCGGCAACCTTTCCGCCGCCGCCTTCGATCCCATCCGGCTGCGGGTGAACGCCGAGTGCACGGACGGGGCGGCGACCTTCAAGGTCGTCAATATCGGCGGCCGCTGGCCCCGGGCCGGGACCTTCACCATCTATGCCCTCGACGGCCAAAAGCGGCTTTCGAAGCGCCGGTTGCGCCTGGCCCGCGGCCAAAGGGCGTCGTTCAAGTTCAAAAGCCGGAAGACCGGCGAAATGGTGCTTGGGCTGTGGGTCGATCCGTCTTGGTATTCCAGGGACTTCCGCTACGACGCCAAGGTGATCTGCGGCTAAACGTCTATCTGGTCGACGAACTGGGCGTGCTCCTGGATATACTGGAAGCGCAGCTCCGGCTTTTTGCCCATCAACTGCTCGACCAGCTTCGCGGTTTCGCGGGCCTCGGCGATGTCTTCGTCGGAATGCCGCAGCGGCACGGTGACGCGAAGCAGGGTCCGGGTCTTCGGATCCATGGTCGTTTCCTTCAATTGCCGGGGCGGCATTTCGCCCAGGCCCTTGAAGCGGCTGATGTCGATTTTACCGCCGCCGGTGAACTCTTTTTTCAGCAATTCGTCCTTGTGGGCATCGTCCTTGGCATAGACCGTCCTGGCCCCCTGGGTGATCCGGTATAGGGGCGGCATGGCCAGGTAAAGATGACCAGTTTCAATTAGTTCTGGCATTTCCTTAAAGAAGAACGTCATTAAAAGCGAAGCGATATGGGCGCCGTCCACGTCGGCGTCGGTCATGATGATGACCCGTTCGTAGCGCAGGTCGTCTTCGATGAACTGATCGCCGGTGCCGGCCCCCAGGGCTTCGACCAAATCACTCAGTTCCTGGTTGGCCTGTATCTTGTCGGCCGAGGCGCTGGCGACGTTCAGGATCTTGCCGCGAAGCGGCAGCACCGCCTGGGTCTTGCGGTCGCGGCCCGATTTCGCCGAGCCGCCGGCGGAATCGCCCTCGACGAGGAAGATTTCCGTGCCTTCGGCGGTGGTATTGGTGCAATCGGTCAGTTTCCCCGGCAGGCGCAGCTTCTTGGTCGCCGACTGGCGCTTCATTTTCTTGTCGTGGCGGCGCTTGAGGCGTATTTCGGCCCGTTCGATGACGTGTTCCAGGACCGCCTGGGCCATGTCCGGGGCGCCGGACAGCCAGAGGTCGAAGCGATCGCCCAGGGACGCCTCGACGAGCTTCTGCGCCTCCGCCGAGGACAGGCGTTCCTTGGTCTGACCCTGGAACTGCGGGTCGGTGATGAACAGCGACAACATGATGCAGGCGTCGCCGACGACGTCGTCGGCGGTGATTTTCGCCGCCTGCTTGTTGTTGGTGAGTTCCCCATAGGTGCGCAACCCCTTGGCCAGCGCGCCGCGAAGGCCCAATTCGTGGGTGCCGCCCTGGGGCGTCGGCACGGTATTGCAGTACGAATTGAAGAATCCGTCTTCGTCGAGCGGCCAGGCGACGGCCCATTCCACCTTGCCCGTGGCGCCGCCGGAATTGGCGTTGCCGTTCAGCCCGGCGCGGCCGGCGAACGGTTCCGCCGTCAGCGCCTTGCGGCCTTCCAGCTTGGAGACCAGGAAATCCTTGAGCCCGCCGGGGAAATGCAGGGTCGCCTTGTCGGGCGTTGCGTCGTCGGCCCGGATCAGCTTCGCATCGCACGACCAGCGGATTTCGACGCCCCGGAACAGATAGGCCTTGGAGCGCGCCATCCGGTACAACAGCGCCGGGCGGAAATGGGTGCGGGGGTCGAAGATCTTGGGGTCGGGGTGGAAGATGACGGTCGTGCCGCGGCGGTTTTGCACGGCGCCGCCTTTTTCCAACCCGGTTATGGGGATGCCGCGGACGAAGGACTGCGACCACAGTTTCTTGTCCCGGGCGACCTCGACCGTCAGGCGGTCCGACAGCGCATTGACCACGGACAGGCCGACCCCGTGCAGCCCGGCGGCGGTCACGTATACATCGCCGCCGAACTTGCCGCCCGAATGCAGCGTCGTCAGGATCACCTCGAGCGCCGATTTGTCCTTGAACTTGGGGTGCGGGTCGACGGGGATGCCGCGGCCGTTGTCGGTGATGGTGACGGTCTGGTCCTCGGCCAGATGGATATGGATGCGGCTGGCGTGTCCGGCGACCGCTTCGTCCATGGCGTTGTCCATGATTTCCGCCGCCAGGTGGTGGAGGGCGCGCTCGTCGATGCCGCCGATGTACATGCCGGGCCGGCGGCGGACCGGTTCCAGCCCCTCCAGGACCTCGATGTCCTTGGCCGAATAGTCTTCGCCCCGGGGTGGTTTCGGGGCCGCTTTCTTCGCCGCCTTCGGGGCCGCTTTCTTGGCGGCCTTCTTGGACCCGGATTTACCGGCCGCTTTGGTGGCCGTTTTTTTTGCGCTTTTTCCCTTTTGGGGTTTCGCCGGGGCCTCGACCCTGGCCCGTTCAAAAAGATCGCCTGTCATGGGGCGGTTGGTTCCTTGTTTTTCCGGTATTACCCAGTTGCGGGCCCTATCCTAATAAAGCCTGTTCCCTCACCGCAAGCATGATAGAGTAGCCGACTATAAAATTCTTACAAGATATTGTGGTTTTGGAGTCTAAACCGATGACCGAACCGAAGGGCGAACTGGCCATCCGCGACCTCGCCATGCCCGCCGATACCAACCAGCACGGCGACATTTCCGGCGGCTGGCTGATGTCGCAGATGGACATCGCCGGCGCCGTTACCGCCCGCGCCCGCGCCCATGGCCGCGTCGCCACCGTCGCCGTCACCGGTTTCACGTTTCACCGCGCGGTGCTGGTCGGCGACGTGGTGTGCTGTTACGCCGACATTCAAAAGGTCGGCACCACCTCGATCACCATCGGCATCGAAGCCTGGGTCCTGCGGCCCCAGGAATCGAAGAACCACTTCAAGGTGACGGAGGGGGTGTTCACCTTTGTCGCCCTCGACGAATCAGGGAAAAAATGCCCGGTGCCGCCGGAGTAGGAACGCCGACGGCACCTAGCTTCAAGCGACGATCAGGAAGGCGTAGCCGGCCGCGAAAACGAAAGCCAGGGCGACAAATTCCCCGATAAAAGTCTTGTGGATCATCGATTGGTTGCTCCTTGGGAAACGGTTGTTAGCATGAAAGGAACAAAAAGAGAACATATATCCAGAAGCAATGCAACCACTTTTTTTGTTGTGGTGTAACCATTTGATTTGATAGGATAATTTTTTATTCGCCGGGCGGATACCTGTTCGGCGGGGAGGGGGGAAATGAAACCTTTTTGCGGCGCCGCTTTCCTCGGCGGCTTGGTTCTTTCGGCCGTGATCTCTGTCCCGTCGGCCCACGCCGACAAGGCCAGGGTGCTCAAGGCCACCGCCACCGCCAACGTTGGCGGCTCCTACAGCTTTTCGGCCACCATCGCCCACGCCGACAGCGGCTGGAAGCATTATGCCGACAAGTTCGAGATCCTGGCTCCCGATGGCACGGTGCTGGGGACCCGAATCCTCTATCATCCGCACGTCGACGAGCAGCCCTTCACCCGCGGCCTCGGCAACGTCAAGGTGCCGGCGGGATTGACGGAAGTTATCGTCCGCGCGTCGGACAACGTGCACAAGGCGGGCAAGGTGACCTTCACCGTCAAGCTGCCGCCGAGGCGATAGCCCGCCAACCGCCATCGGCGCTGCCTGAAAAGAAAAAAGGGCCGCTCCCAGGGTCTGATCGTCTTAGATTGTTTTGATCTAAGACGTGAATCAGCCCCTAAATATATAAATTAGAGGGCGATTCACGTTTCTAATTGTAGAAATTTGAAACGATCGCACTCTAAGACTTTTTCGGATATGCATCATGGCTGAGGCTGTCACGAAGGCCGTTTTTCCGGTTGCCGGTCTGG
>JADFNT010000332.1 GCA_022563215.1 Pseudomonadota bacterium | reverse complement strand
GCCCGGCGGACCCCGGCGACGAGGGCCGGTTGGGCGGGAAGCATCAAGCGAGGAGAAGCGGCGGTGTCGTCCATGGGGGTTGAGTATAATATCGGCAAGCGGGTGCGGGCAAAAAGGATATGTTAGGAAGCGAAAGGGGGTCCTCCGATGCTGTTCCTACTGAAACCGGCGGCAGAATCGTCTATAATCCTTTTCTGGTTCCCGGAGGGATTTGGTCGATAGGAGGAACCGCCGATGCCGATCCCCGGAAAGACACCACTTGATTTCAGCCAGCAGCCATCGAAGGCGCTCTCCTGCCGGGAGCGGGGATCGCATGGACTCCGTATGTCGGATTTTAACCACTTGGGAGGAAAGGTGGAGTTAGACATCGAGGCTTCTCAATTTCGACGGATTTCAGGAGGCTAAAAAATTGACCCCGCCTGACCAGCCAACGGACATAATTGAACTGTAACTCAAAAAGACTCGGTCTTTTGATCGGGTGATGCCGAGAGCATCGATAATGAAACCCCGCCCGTTCTCCTTTATGGGAGACCCCGTGGCGGGGTTTCCCGTTGGCGGGGCTAATTGGTCGAGAAAACGGCGATGCGTTTGAGGATGTAGTCGCCGCCCCGGTTGACCATGCGCAGACCGTCGAAGGGGCCCCGGAACGACTGGTCGGAAGCCTTGAGCACTTCGCGGCCGTCGATGGAAACCACCATCAGGCCGTCGGCGTTTCGCGTCCATAGAAGGCGGTGGGTCTTCTTGTCCTCCAGGGCCGTCAGGTCGGTGCGGCGGTCGATGATGTTGGACCCCCGGGCCGAGACCCGGAGAAGTCCCAGCCCGCCGCCCGGCGTGTAGGCCAGCACGTAACCCTGGGCCCGCTCGGCGCCCTTTGGGGCGCCTTGGTAGGGGCCGATTTCCAGGCGTCCTTCGGCACTCCACGATGAAAAATCGATTTCGATCGCGAAGGCGTTGGTCAACGCCAGCGCCGTCTGGATGGCCGTCGCCGCCGCGCCCTCTGCCGTGCCTGCCGTCTGGCCGCCGCCGAGTTTTCCTTCCGGGTCGAGGGCCTGTTGCAGGATCTGTCCGAAGATGGCGGCGGCGACGTCGCGGCCCTTTCGCCGCTCTGGTTCGGGCGCCGATTGCGCGGCGGCGTTCTCAACCTTGACGGCGCTCCTCAGTCCCCAGCCGCGCTCCACCCAATAGCGGCCCTGGGTGACGGTCCAGGTCGGGTTGTCGGTGAAATCGCCGTCCTCGAAGCGGTCGGAAAGAACCACCCGGCGCCGGGGGCTATCGTACTCCCGCGCCAGCCCCCGGAGGTCGCCGAGGAACTGGGGGTCGGCGGCGCGCGCCTTTTCGGCCTCGTCGATCAGCCCCTTCAGCTTGTCGACGAAATCCTGCTGGCGCTGAGCGCCGGCCTGGGCCCCGGCACCGATGGGGGCGTTGGGATCGGTCCACGACCGGTAGTGCTGCCCGGCCTCGGAAGCGAAAGCCGGGACAAGGATCGAGACGCAAAGGGCGGCCCAGAAACGCATGGTTTTTTTTCCGTTCGTTGACCCGGCAACGGTATCACAGGCCGGGGCCAGGGGTCACGGGGGCTACGGCGTATAGATCAGGTTCGGCGCCAGCCATTTCTCCGCCTCTTCGAGCGGAATTTTGCGGCGTTCGGCGTAGTCCTCGACCTGGTCCTTGCCGATGCGCCCGACGCCGAAATACCGCGCCTCCGGGTGCGAGAAGTAATACCCCGACACCGAGGCCGCCGGCGTCATGGCGAAGCTTTCGGTGAGCGCAATGCCGGCGTTCTTTTCCGCCTCCAGAAGCCCGAACAGGTCGCCCTTGGCGGTGTGGTCGGGGCACGCCGGATAACCGGGCGCCGGGCGGATGCCCTGGTAGCGCTCCTTGACCAGGTCTTCGTTGTCCAGGTTTTCGCCTTCGGCATAGGCCCAGAATTCCCGGCGCACGCGCTCGTGCATGCGCTCGGCGAAGGCCTCGGCCAGCCGGTCGGCGAGCGCCTTGAGCAGGATGGCGTTGTAGTCGTCGTTTTCGGCCTCGAACCGGGCCGCCTTCTCATCGGTGCCGATGCCGGCGGTGACGGCGAAACCGCCGATGTAATCGGCCAGCCCGGAGTCCTTGGGGGCGATGAAATCGGCGAGGCAACGGTTGGGCCGGCCTTCGTCCTTCCGCATCTGCTGGCGCAGGAAACGGAGGGTAGCGGCGACTTCAGTGCGGTCGCCGTCGGCATAGATTTCGACGTCGTCGTGATTGATCCGCGCCGCCGGGAAAAACCCGATGACGCCCCTGGCCGTCAACCACTTCTCGCCGATCAGCCGTTGCAGCATGGCCTCGGCGTCGGCAAACAGGTCGCGGGCGGCGGCGCCGAATTTTTCGTCTTCCAGGATCGCCGGGTAGGTTCCTTTTAGCTCCCAGGTGCGGAAGAACGGCGTCCAGTCGATGTAGGCGGCCAGCTCGGCCAGGTCATAGTCGTCGAACACCTTTACGCCCAGGAACTTAGGCTTAGGCGGCTCGTACCCCTGCCAATCGATCCTGGCCCTGGCCTCGCGGGCGGCGGCGATGGTCGCCGGCGGACCCATTTTCTCGCGCGCTTCGTAGCGTTGGCGGACCTGTTCGTAGTCGTCGGCGACCTCGGCGACGAAATCGGCCCTGAGGGTGT
>JADFNT010000331.1 GCA_022563215.1 Pseudomonadota bacterium | reverse complement strand
AAGCCGGGCGACTGCGTCATAGGGGTCGGCGGCAAGCGGGTCAAAAATATCGCCGATTTCTACCGCAAGGTCTGGGCCCGGGGCAGCGCCGGGGTCGAGGTTCCCATCGACCTTGTGCCGGCCGACGCTAGAACCCCGAAAATCCGCACCGTCAAGGTCCGTTCCCGGGACCGCTATGACTGGCTGAAGTTGAACAAGGGGTTTTAGATCCCGCGTTCCTCGTGCCGGCTTTCCAACAGCGCCTTATTGTAGGCGGCCATGATCTCGGCCTGGGTGACGCAGCCTGGAAAGGATGCGGATATATGTGAAACGGGTTACTGACATGGCGTACCGGCCGGAAAGGATAGGAATTATAAGTGAATAATTTCTTTCCTTGGTCTATCCCCCGGGCCTTTAACCCCCGTGCTTTTATCCCAGGAACGCCCTGAGCCCGACGTAAATGCCGGCGGCCAGGATCGCCGACAACGGAACGGTGATCAGCCATGCGGCGATGATGGTCCACAGGTATTTCCGGCGCACCAGCTTGCGGCGGCGTGATTTTTCCGCCGCCGGCAACAGGTCCCATTTCGACGGCGGCCGGTCGGCTTTCTTGGCGCCGCCGTTAATGTGGCCACCCCGCGACGTGTGATATTCGCGCAGGAACCCGACCCCGAACACGGCGCCGATGGCGATATGGGTGGAACTGACCGGCAGGCCCATGGCCGAGGCGACAATGACCGTGATCGCCGCCGACAGCGCCACGCAATACGCCCGCATGGGATTCATCCGGGTGATCTTGTTGCCGACGGTGCGGATCAGCTTCGGCCCGAACAACATCAGCCCCATGGTGATCCCGGCGGCGCCGACGAACAGCACCCAGGCCGGGATTTCGACCCTGGCCGCGGCCACGGCGCCGGTCGACGCGCTGTTGACGATGGCGGCCAGCGGCCCGACGGCGTTGGCGACATCGTTGGCGCCGTGGGCGAAGGACAACAGCGCCGCGGCGCAGATCAGCGGTATGTGGAAAAGGCCGCGGATGGCCGTTTTGGTGTTTTCCATGCTCGTGGCGCGCTTGGCGATCAGCGGATTGACCACGGCGTAGGTGGCGGCCATGAACCCGGCGCCGATGAGGGCGACCATCCACGGTTCGGGCTTCCAAATCCTTTTCAACCCCTTGACCGACAGGTAGGCGGCGAAAACGCCGGCCATCAGGGCGATCAGGATCGGCACCCAGTGCTTGGCGGCGGCGATGGGGTCTTGTTGGTAAAGAACCTTTCTTTTGAGGAAGGCCAGTAAAATGGCCGCGAAGATTCCCCCCAACAACGGCGATATGACCCAGCTTCCGGCGATCTTGGCCATCACCGTCCAGTTGACGACGGCCGTTCCGGCGCCGGCGATCCCGGCGCCCATGACGCCGCCGACGATGGAATGGGTGGTCGACACCGGGGCCCCGAAATAAGTGGCGAAGTTGATCCACAGGGCGGCCGCCAACATGGCCGACATCATCACCCACAGAAAAGTGTCCGTATCGGGGATCAAATCCTGGTCGATGATGCCCTTGGAGATCGTCTGGACTACGTCGCCGCCGGCGATGACGGCGCCGGCGGTCTCGAAAATGCCGGCGATGATCAACGCCCCGACCATGGTCAGCGACTTGGCCCCGAACGCCGGGCCGACGTTGTTGGCGACGTCGTTGGCGCCGATGTTCAGCGCCATGTAGCCGCCGATGACCCCGGCGGCGACGATGAAGGCCTGGTTTTCAACCCCGGCGGTGATGGTGTGGGTGGCGAGCCAGACGATGGACAGGAAAATGGCGGCGATGCCGATGCCGAGTACCGGGCGTGCCGACAGATGATGGATCGTCCGTTCGAGCTTGTAGAATTTGCTGAGGTCTTTGGTGGTGGTTTCTTTGTAGGCGGGCGCTGTTTCGCTCATGTTCTATGCGATCCCAAAGGGTTGGTGGGACTTAATAAAACGGACCGGCCGGGGGCGGGCCGTCAACAGGGATGAGATGGAGGGAGTCCCGGTCCGGGGATAAGAACGGCGAATTCATATCGACGAAGTTTCCCGGAACCATGAGCATGTTGCGCGGGAAGTACCCCAGATCGGAGACGGTGCCAAGAACTATTTTGCCCCCCTCAACCGGCGGCGGAACCCTTGGCCTTGAGGCCGATGGCCCGGCCCGCCTGAGGCGGAGGAAGGGCGGATTGGGTCTTGGCCAGGGCCTCGATTCGCCGGACGGCGTCTTTGGGAAAGGGTGTCGTGCGCCGGGCCGCCAAATCCACGTGCAGGAACATCAGCTCGTTGGTTGCCGCCAGGGCATTATTTTTGGTCCGGTGCATATTGTGGAAGACGTGGAGGCGCTTGTCGTCATGGCCTAGTACTAGGGAAGTGACTAAAAGCCCGTCGCCGGCATGGACTTCGTGTTCATAGGTGACGTGGGATTCGACCACGAACACCGATTGCCCGGTTTGCTCGCGGTAATCCCTGCCCAGGCCGATGTGGTCGAACAGCTTGTCGGTCCCGTGGTCGAACACCATGACGTAATAGGCGACGTTCATGTGGCCGTTGTAATCGACCCAATCGGGAAGCGCGGTTTCCTGGTGCGGTTCGAGGGTGCCGGGGGCGGCGGGGTTATCGGAGGTGTCGGGAGTGTTGGGAGTCATGGGGGGCGG
>JADFNT010000330.1 GCA_022563215.1 Pseudomonadota bacterium | reverse complement strand
GGACAGCACCCACCGGCAACGCCAACGTGAAATGGTTTTAGAATCAGGCGCGGATTCAATCTTAACTGGTCTGTTATCATTGAATCTATCTGCCGCCTGTCTTTGGGTGGTGTTGATCGCGCCCATGGACGCGCACCGACACCCCGGCAAACGCGCCGATCTTGTCACGGGCTTGGCCAGAGGGTAAGGAAACTTTCCTTACCCCCCCCCTCGCTCATCCGTTCTTTTGCTGCCGCTTTCTCCGCTGGTTCCAACGCCCGCATGATGGCGTCCTTATGGACAAACGCGAAAAATAGGCGCATGATTCCCCTATACAGCGAGACGGCCAGCCGCTTTAACGACTGACCGCCTCTGACCAACCACCGGCACCTGTGGAGGGCCACCGGCAGATGGCTACCAAAATCAATATCACATATATATCCGTCATGCCCCCCCTGCGGTGCCATAAACAGGGGTTATCACCATGAACAGACGACAAGCATTAAAGACCGGCGCGGCGGTTGCCGTGACGGCAACACTCGGCTTTCCCATGACGGCGAAGGCTGACGATTCGGAACTGTTGGCCCTGGAACGGGAATTTCTCGACATACGGGCCAAGGCCAGCGCCGCCGAGGAAAAGGCAGACAATCTAACCGGGGAACTGCCCGATTGGGTATGGGGCGACCAGGACGGCAAAATGCCGGGCGAAGGGGGCTTCCCAAGCGGGGACCGATTGCCAGCCTTAAAAACTTGGAGCAAGGGTGCAAAGGAAGCCACCTGGGGGATTTTCCAAGGCGACAAAACGGTAATGCAAGCGGTCAACAGGGTTATCGAAGGCCGATTTGCCAAACTCGAAAAACACAATGCCAAGATCGAGGCGATAAACAACGAGCGCGGCATTACAGCCGCCGAAAATGAAGCCGCCCGGCTTTGGAAACTCGTTGAGAAAATCAGGGATAAAATCAAGGACACCCCAGCAAACGGCCTGGAAGGCGTGGCCGTCAAGTTGAGGATTGCAGACCCCTACCCGGGCGAGCCGGACCAAGAACTTATTGTATCCGCGTTGAAGGATACCGAAAGGCTGACGGGCGGTGCGGCATGACCGAAAAACACGACACCCTGCCGGGCCTGTTCTACGAATGGGACCGCTTGGCCAACATACCGGAAAGCCAGCGCCGGGCGGAGACAGAACAACAAACCGAAATGCGCCTGGGTGCCGCGAGGGGATTTGAAAAGGCAATGGTTAAGCTTGTCCCCAAGACGACCGCCGGGGCCGTCGCCCTGACGAAGCTCTTGCAGGACTTCCAGACCGACGATCCCGCTAAACGGATATGCGATAACCTCATCACCGGCTTGGAGGGCATGGACGGCGGTTGAAAAGCCGCACATGTGCGACATTTAGCCCCGGCTTCGGTCGGGGTTTCTTTTGTTCGCCCGATGCTTTCAAGCCCGTTAAGCATGGCAGCGCCGCCGCTGGCACAGTGGCAGCCACCCCAAGGCCATAGACGACTCCAACACGCACCAGCGCGGCGCATGGCGGCATTTAATAGGCTTTGGGGAGTGGTTTTCCCGGTCCTGAAATAAATAAAATCAGCCCTGCCCCGCGCTTTCCCGTCCCTCCCGTCCCGGTCTGAGAAAGCCGATATTTTCCCCTTGCGTAATGAATCCGTAATCCATATCAGGGTAATTGGATTTCAATTTTTGTCGCCACCAACGGAACGGAAAAATGAACAGGTCAAGCAATGGAAAAAACTTCTTAAGAACACCGCGCCCCCCGAGGCCGTGGTCCCGAACGCCGCCGCTGGCTCTTGTCCCGAACGTCCTGTTCAGCCGTCAGACAATGAAATCCAACCCGAGCCGGTGGCGGCTTCCTCTCCAAATAGCGAAGTCTTTGACCTTCCGCCGTCCGAATTTGGCGACGATTTGACGACGCGATATTTCATAACCCGAGTGGATCGCCTAGACGACGGCGCTTGGCGATTGAATGTCGTCACCGAGGTTTGCGTAGAGGAACTTGCGCGGGGATGCGGTTTTGATCCCGATGAGTTTACGGCCCTCACGTCGGATCAGCGCGGAAAAGCTGCGGGATTTTTGCTTGACGGATTCAGCCCGGACGCCGCGATCAAGGCCGCCGGGAATTTTCCAACTTCTTAAAATTAGTGGAATAAAAAATGCCCAACATATTCTCCACCGTCGATTTCAACCGCAGGCTCACCCCCAACGACCGTCTTTTCCGACAGGCGGAAATCCTGACACGGGGAGCGACGGACACCAGCCCGATCCAGAGCATCTTCCAAGGAGGCTCACGTTTGGTGCAGGCGCTTTTGGCCCGGCAGGAATTCAACAGGGCGACAAGCGACGAGAAGGCCCTGAACATCCAACGGGGCAACGACATTGCCCAATTCTCAAGGGCGGTTTCGGGATTTAAGAATCCCGGCGTTGCGGAAGGCTTTGCGCCGACCGGGCAGATACCCCAGGGGGCGACCGATCTGGACGCCCTGCCTGCGGGCACCCCTTTGATGCCGGGCGACCCGGAAGCTGCGGCGCGGGGACTCATGGGTTCCCAGGATACGGGATTGCAGGAATCCGGCCTTTCCATGCTGGCGAATCTGTTGCAACGCAAAGACAAACTGACGGACGCAACAACGGCGCTCACTAACAAACGGACGGACG
>JADFNT010000329.1 GCA_022563215.1 Pseudomonadota bacterium | reverse complement strand
ATGATCCGACATCGCCTTATTCCGCCGCGTCGGGCTTCGACTTGGCGGGCTTTGTTTCAACCCAGCGTTCGGCCGCCGCGTCGTCGGACGACCGGGCGTCGACCCACTGGCCGCCGTCGGGGGTTTCTTCCAGCTTCCAGAACGGCGCCTGGGTCTTCAGCCAGTCGATCAGGAAATGACACGCTTCGAAGGCTGCTTCGCGGTGGGCCGAGGCGGCGGCCACCAGCACAATTCGGTCGCCCGGTTCCAGCCGCCCGTAACGGTGGATGATCAGCGTTTCCTCCAACGGCCAGCGATCATGCGCTTCGGCCTCGATTTTGGCCAAGGCCAGTTCGGTCATTTCCGGGTAATGCTCGAGGGTCATCGCCTGGATCGGCTTGTCGCCGGCGATGTCGCGGACCAGCCCGACGAAGCTGCATACCCCGCCGACGCCGTGGTTGCCGTCCGACAGCTTTTCCAATTCCCGGCCGACGTCGAAATCCTCGGCCTGTACCCTGATCATGGCTTCATCCTCTGTTCCCAAGCCCGATTATACTACCCAAGCGCCGGGGGCTGTTTGCTTTTGTCAGCCGCCGGTAATCGGCGGAAAAAAGGCGATTTCGTCGCCAGCGGCCACTGGATGGTCCGTTTGCACGTGTTCCTGGTTGACGGCGACGCGCACCATGCCTTCATCGGCAAAGGCCTCGGCAAAGCCGCCGCCCCGGGACTTCATCCATTCCACCAGTTCCGCTACCGTGGTCACGGTCTCGGGCGGCGAAACGTCTTCCTCGCCGATGCCGGCTTTCTCGCGCAGCCAGGCGAAATAAAGGATCTTCATCATGTCACCTCCCCGTGACCTCGTTAAACGGCAGGTAATCGACCATGGCGCCCTTTTCCAGGGCTTCCGTGTCCTCGGGCAGCTCCACCAGGCCGTCGGCTTCGACCATGGAAGTCAGAATGCCGGCGCCCGAGGAATGGCACCTCATCGCCACCGGCCGCCCGTCGCCGTTGCTTTCCAGCTTCACCCGCGCCCATTCACGCCGGCCCAGCTTTTTCTTGTAGTCGAACCCGGCCTCGACCAGGAAGCGCGGCCGGGTGACCTCGGCCATGCCCGACAGCAGCAACACCAAGGGCCGGCCGATGACCATGAACGTCACCATCGCCGCCACCGGGTTGCCGGGGAGCCCCAGGAACGCCACGTCGCCGACCTGGCCCAAGGCAATGGGCCGGCCGGGCTTGATCGCCAGACGCCAGAAATGGATTTTACCCAGGCTTTCGACGGCGTCGCGCACGTGATCTTCCTCGCCGGCCGAAACCCCGCCCGAGGTCACCAGCAGATCGTGGCCGGGTGCGGCGTCTTTCAACGCCCTGGCGATGGCCTCGGTGTCGTCCTTCAGGATGCCGAGGTCCGTGACGTCCGCCCCCAGCCCTTCCAGAAGCGCGATGATGGCGTAGCGGTTGGCGTCGTAGATGCAGCCCTCGGGCGCGTCCCCGCCCGGGTCTCGGACCTCGTCGCCGGTCGAGAACACGGCCGCCTTCAGGGGCCGGTAGACGGCCACCTCCGAGCGTCCGACGGAAGCGGCGACGCCGACTTCCTGGGCCCGGAGCCGCCGCCCGGCCTTGACGATGACGGAACCTTTTTCGACGTCCTCGCCGGTGTTGCGCCGGTTCGACCCCCGTTTCAATCCGGCAGGCAGGATCACGGAATCGCCGTCTTCCTCGCAGTCTTCTTCCATGAACACCGTGTCCGGGCCGCTGGCCTGAGTGCCGTCGGCGCCGGCGGGCATCGGGGCGCCGGTGAAGATGCGAAACGCCTCGCCCTTTTCGGCCGGGCGGCCCAGGGGGTGACCGGCGGCGATGCGGCCCGAAACCTTGAGCCGGGTTTCGCCGTCGGGGTCGAGATCGTCGAAATAGACCGCATAGCCGTCGACGGCGCTGTTGTCGTGGGGCGGCACGTCGCAATCGGCGATGATATCTTCAGCCAGAATCCGCCCGGCCGCGTGGCGAAGGGACACGGTTTCGGGCTCCGCCACCGGGCGCACGCGGTCGCTCAAGATAGCGAGGGCATCGGCCAGCGGCGTCAACTCGCCGCCGAAGGCAAAACAATCGTCCTTAAGCTGCGCCATCGCGGACTTCCTTTTCCGGGGCCGGGGCATCGGCCTCGATCCCCACTTGGCCGATTATGAAATCGGCAATGGCCTTGACGTTTTCAAGGTCGAGGAGTTAATATCATCGGTAGTCGTATATGGAAAAGTGCTTAATAATCCAAAGTGCTTTTGGAACCACCAATTCGACCCCAAGCGATTTCTAGACCCTGGGGCTGGATTCATAGAAAAGTTTTTGGGGAAAAGTGAGAAGTTGAAATCTGGAAATTTCATCCATAATTCCAATTTTGGCAGAGTGAGTACCGGTAGTCGATACACCTTTATGCCCTTATAATATTCAATTAACCTTTCATTATCCTTTCTGTTAGTTATTACTACAACATTGTGACCCCGTTTTAACAGGCTTTTGGCCACTGCATACGTGTAAAAGGATGATCCAGTATTAATGGGAGGAAAGAGGTTGTTTACAAGGCAAATGTTCATTCAAAAAAACTTAATCTCACAATTGGATAAAGGAGCCATTAAGCTTTTGTTAGTCCAATATCACCTTCCCTTTGGATGAGGCAGGGTTACCATAGACTATTGAACTATCG
>JADFNT010000328.1 GCA_022563215.1 Pseudomonadota bacterium | reverse complement strand
AAGCTTAAGCGCCCCGCCGTGCCGCGCCAGCACACCCCGTCCAACACCGCGTCCTCGTCCTTGAGCGTCAGATACAGGTGCCCCGAAGCCGCCCGCGTGCACCGGGAAATCTCGCCGCGGACCCGGACCCGGGGGAAAGTCTCCTCGACGGTGCGTTTCAGCAGCGCCGAAATCTCTCCCACGGTCAGGATCGGCGGGCTTTGATCGGCATCAAGGCCCGAGCCTGAATCTTCGACAATGCTAGATGGATGATCGCTCATGATTACAGTATGTATGATACTCAGGAGTTACAGAAGGAAGCGAAATCCATGAAGGTTCTGGTGATCGGATCGGGCGGGCGTGAGCATTCGCTGTGCTGGGCGATCGCCAAATCCGACAAGTGCGACGAGCTTTACTGCGCGCCGGGCAACGCCGGTATCGACCGGGTCGCCATCACCGTTCCCATACCCGTCGACGACCTCGACGGCATCATGGATTTCGTCGAGGACAACGGCGTCGATTTTGTCGTCGTCGGACCCGAAGGCCCCCTGGTCGCGGGCCTGGTGGACCGGCTGGAAGCTGCCGGCATCAAGGCCTTCGGCCCCACCGCGCGGGCCGCCGAATATGAAGGCTCCAAGGGCCTGACCAAGGACCTGTGCGCCAAGTATTCGATCCCGACCGCCGAATACGCCCGCTTCGACGAACCCGACGCGGCCAAGGAATACATCCGCATCCACGGCGCCCCCATCGTCGTCAAGGCCGACGGCCTGGCCGCCGGTAAGGGGGTGATCCTGTGCCGCAACGAAAACGAGGCCTATGCCGCCATCGACCACATCATGATCGAATCCGCCTTCGGCGAGGCCGGCGCCGAAGTGGTGATCGAGGAAATGCTGGTCGGCGAGGAGGCCAGCTTCTTCGCCCTGGTCGACGGCAAGACCGCCGTGGCGCTGGTCACGGCCCAGGACCACAAGGCGGTGTTCGACGGCGACGAAGGCCCCAACACCGGCGGCATGGGGGCCTATACCCCGGCGCCGGTGATCACCGCCGACATGGAAAGCCGCATCATGGACGAAATCATCTACCCCACCATCCGGGGCGCGGCGGCGGACGGCCGCCCCTACAAGGGCGTCCTCTACGCCGGGTTGATGATCACCGAAAAGGGGCCGGAACTGATCGAATACAACGTCCGGTTCGGCGATCCGGAATGCCAGCCGATGATGATGCGGCTCAAGTCCGACGCGCTTGAGATGCTGCTCGCCTGCACCGAGGGCCGGCTCGACAAGATCACCCTCGATTGGCGCGACGACGCGGCGCTGACCGTGGTCATGGCCACCGACGGCTATCCCGGCGCCTACGAAAAAGGGTCCGAGATCAAGGGCCTGGACAGGGCCGGCAGGCTCAAGGACGTTGAAATATTCCATGCCGGCACCCGCGAAGACGATGGCAGGATCCTTGCCGACGGCGGCCGGGTGCTGAACGTGACGGCGCTGGGAAAGACCGTCGGCGAGGCCCAGAAGCGCGCCTACAAGGCCGTCGGCCTTATCGACTGGCCGCAAGGCTTCTGCCGCTCCGACATCGGCTGGCGGGCCGTCGGGGACTAAATACCCTGGGGCTTCCGTTGCCGCCCTTTCATATGGGGCAGGGGCCGCTTATATAGTCGTCAACCGGAAATCACCGTAGATAAGGGAGGAAACCCATGGCAACCGACATGGACGACGCCACACGCACCGAGCTCGAAGCGGCCGCCTTTCGCGGCCTGGTCGAACACCTTCGCAAACGCACCGACGTCCAGAACATCGACATCATGAGCCTGGCCGGGTTCTGCCGGAACTGCCTTTCCAAATGGTACCGGGCGGCGGCCGAGGAAAAGGGCATGGACATGACCTACGACGAGGCCCGCGAGATCGTCTACGGCATGCCCTACGGCGAGTGGAAGGACAAATACCAGACCGAATCGACCGACCAGCAGAAGCAGTTGTTCGAGGACACCAAGCCGCTGCACGCCTCCATCAGCGGCCACAACAAATAAACCGCCAACAAACTGCCTTGGGCCGATGGCCAATTTGACCTCCGACGGAATGATCCGCCCCGAGCTGTGGCCGAATTCCGGCTTCGGGCTGTTGGAGCGGGACGCCGACGGCCGGCTGGTGGTCACCGACGGCTTCCTCTGCGCCTACCTGGGCCGGCCCGAACTGGCGCCGGTGGCCGAATCGTGCGACGCCGAGCGCGCCCTTCACGCCAGGTTGCTGGAAAACCCCCGCCTCGAAGTCGCCGACGGCGAAATCCGGAAGATCCAGGACGAGGACGCGCGCGAGAACTACACCGTCATGCTCGGCTTCCGCGACATGCTGCTTAAGGCCGGCACCGTCGAAGGATGTTACCTGAGCCTTTTCCAGTCCGGCGAGGTGACCCTGCCGGGGCTGTTCGTCGATCAGATGGCGCACGTCATCGTCCGCAATATCCTCGACGAGGCCACCGATCCGTTCCAGGCCCGGGCCGGCGAATTGCTGTTCCGCGAACAGAACGCCACCATCGAGCAGGGCGCCATCCTGCTCGGCGATACCGAGACGGTCGAGATGCTGGCCACCACCGGCGGTTTCGGCCAACTCGGCAAGCTGGTGGTCACAAGCGGTGTCAAGCCCAAGCAGGTGGACCTGGACGTGCTGCAGCCGGAAACCGCCGACATCTATTGGGACCGCAAC
>JADFNT010000327.1 GCA_022563215.1 Pseudomonadota bacterium | reverse complement strand
CAGGGATTATTGCGGGATTATCAAGGGATATTTACGGAGACTTTTACATGGATCGTCCGCAAGGCGATATCTGGATTTTCGGCTACGGGTCGCTGATGTGGCGGCCCAATTTCCCGTTCACCGAGGCCGCCCCGGCGCTGCTGCGCGGCTATCACCGTTCGCTGTGCATTTATTCGACCGAATACCGGGGCACCTGGGAACGGCCGGGGCTGGTGCTGGGGCTGGACCGGGGCGGTTCGTGCCGGGGCCGGGCGATGAAGGTCGCCGACAAGGACGCCGACGAAGTCATCGCCTATCTGCACGAGCGTGAAATGGTCAACCGGGTCTACGTGGCCAAGTGGCTTCCCATCGCGCTGCCGGCGGGGGCTGGGGGCGGAGAAAAAAAAGTCAGGGCCTATGCCTTCGTCGCCGACCGCGGCCACGAGAAATTCGTCAGCCGCCTTTCCGAGGCCGAAGCCGTCCGCTTGATCCTCCAGGGCCGGGGCAAGATGGGCACGTGCCTGGATTACGTCCAGAGCCTTGTCCGCCACCTCGACCAACTCGGCATCGCGGACGGGCCTTTGTACCGGCTGGTCAGGCAGGCGGAGGAAGCGGAAGTCTAGCCCCTAAGCGCACTTCGAATAGCCGCACGAGCGGCAGTTGTCGCAGCCTTCCTCGTGGACCAGGCTGGCCTGGCCGCATTTCGGGCATTGGCGGAAGGGAACGGCGCTTAGGTCCGGCCCTTCGCCGCTCTCGGCGCTTCCAGCGCCGGCTAGGGCCTGAATTTTCAGCGGCTTCGCCTGCTCGTCGCCGAGTGGGGTCCCGTAGCGGGCCAGGAACCCGGTGAGGATCATATGCTGTTCGATGACCTCGCCGATGGCCGCCAGCAGCGACGGCACGTAGCGCCCGCCCATCCACTGCCCGCCGCGGGGGTCGAACACGGCCTTCAACTCATCGACCACGAACGACACGTCGCCGCCGCGCCGGAACACGGCCGAGATCATGCGCGTCAAGGCGACCGTCCAGGCATAGTGTTCGGTGTTCTTGGAGTTGATGAAAATCTCGAACGGCCGCGTGCGGCCCTGGTCGTCGATGATGTCGTTGAGCGTAATGTAGAGGGCGTGGTCGCTTTCCGGCCAGCGCAGCTTGTAGGTCTTGCCCTCGAGTCCGCCGGGCCGGTCCAGGGGCTCGAATAAATGGGTCACCGGGCCGGCGTCGCCCATATCCTTGGGCGTCTCCGTAATTACCGGGCTTTGCAGCGGCAGTTCGGGTTCCGCCGGGCCGTCCTTGGCGTTCTTGCCCTTGACCTCCAACACGGCGCCGGTGATCTCGTTGGGCCGATACGTGGTGCAGCCCTTGCAGCCGAGATCGAAGGCCTGGGCGTAGATGTCCTTGAAGGCGTCGAACGAGATGCCTTCCGGGCAGTTGATGGTCTTCGAGATCGAGGAATCGACGTATTTCTGCACCGCCGCCTGCATCACCAGATGGTCGTTGGGCGACAGCCCTTGCGCGTCGACGAAGGCGTCGGTCAACGGCGCATCGTCACCGAACTGACGGCGGAAGAGGTGATAGGCGTAATCGGTGACGTCTTCCTCGCGCCGCGCGCCGTCGGGCATCATCACCCGGCGGGTATATTTGAAGCTGAACACCGGCTCCAGCCCGGACGAAACGTTGCCGGCTAAAAGCGAGATCGTCCCCGTCGGCGCGATCGAGGTCAGCAACCCGTTGCGGATGCCGTGCCGGGCAATGGCGTCGCGGACGTCCTCATCGAGCTTCGCCACCGTTTCCCCGCTCAAGTACTTTTCCTTGTCATAGAGCGGAAACGGGCCCTTTTCGCGGGCCAGTTCCACCGACGCCAGATAGGCGGCGCGCTGATGGGCGCGCATCCAGTTGTCGATCAGCTTTATCGCCTTGCCGCCGCCATAGCGCGCCCCGCACATGATCAGCGCGTCCGCCAGCCCGGTCACGCCCAGCCCCAGGCGGCGCTTGGCCTTGGCTTCGTGGCTCTGGGCGGGCAGCGGGAAGTTGGAAACGTCGATGGCGTTGTCGAGCATCCTGACCGCCATCGTCACCAGGTCTTCGAGGGCGCCCAAGTCAAGCCGCGCCTTGTCGGTGAACGGATCGGCGACCAGCCGCGCCAGGTTGACCGAACCCAGAAGGCACGCCCCGTAGGGCGGCAGCGGTTGCTCGCCGCACGGATTGGTTGCATGGATAGTTTCGCAGTAATACAGGTTGTTGGTGGCGTTGATGCGGTCGATGAACACCACCCCCGGCTCGGCATAGGCGTAGGTGGACCGCATGATGGTTTCCCACAGCTCGCGCGCCGGCAGGCTCCTGTCCGTAACGCCGTCGAATTTCAGTTCCCACGCCGCGTCCTCGCGGACCGCCTGCATGAAGGCGTCGGTAATCAGCACCGACAGGTTGAACATGCGCAGCCGCCCCGGTTCGCGCTTGGCCTCGATGAAGGCCTCGATATCCGGGTGGTCGCAGGCCAACATCCCCATCATCGCGCCGCGCCGCGACCCGGCGCTCATGATGGTGCGGCACATGGAATCCCAGACGTCCATGAAGCTCAAGGGCCCGGACGCATCGGCGCCGATGCGGTTCACGGGCGCGCCCTTGGGCCGCAGCGACGAGAAGTCGTAGCCGATGCCGCCGCCCTGCTGCAGGGTCAGCGCCGCTTCCTTCAGGTGCTCGAAGATG
>JADFNT010000326.1 GCA_022563215.1 Pseudomonadota bacterium | reverse complement strand
GTCTCGCCATTCGCCCGCCACGGCGGCTAAATCATCGCGAGTGGTCTTGAGGTCGCCAACTTCTGATTTTTGGGCTAGCGGCTTTTCCGCCCAGCACCTCCGTTACCATCCGGCCCAGCTCGTCGGGCGTGAAAGGCTTGGGCAGGACCGCCGTCGCACCGATCTTGTTAGCCGCGAGAAGAGCTTTCTCGGGAGGCATGTCCTTGAAGCCGGCGGAGGTCGCGATGATGGGAATATCCTTGTTCAGCGAACCGATCTCGGCGATCCCCTCGATTCCTCCCATGCCATCCATGAAGAGATCCGTGATCACCAGGTCGTAGCGTAATTGTTCGAAATTGATGAGAGCGGCCTCCACCTTGTGGGCGGAGGCAACTTGATAACCCAGATCGGTAAGGACGGCAGACATCAGTTCGACCATCAAGCCGTCGTCTTCGATGATGAGGATGCGTCCCTTTTTTTCCCGGCCATCGCCTTCTTCCTTTCGGCCGCTAATACCCGTTGGCCATCGGATGGAAGCGATTCTACCACTATTTTACGGCGGAATCGGCGGGGTTTCGGGGGATTGTAACACCCTTTAACAGGGCGTTCGCACACCGTTTATCGGGCCATTACATCGCTTCCCTACAATTTGCACAAATTTGCACGCAACGAGGAAACTACCGCGACGTTGGGCCGTTATATCTGGTCACCGGAAGGCGGCGGAAGGACGACAGAACCGTAGAACCGTTTTTGACAATCATTTTGCGAGGCACCATGACACAGAAAAACCAGCAGCATATCTTGTTGATCGAGGACGATCCGCCCCTTGCCCAGGTCTATCAGGAGTACCTGAAGGGCGAACCCTACCGGATCACCCACGTCGAGACCGGCAGGGAGGGCCTGCGGGCGATCAGGAAAAGCCCGCCGGACGGCATCATCCTGGATCTCCATCTGCCGGACATGGACGGCCTGGAAATCCTGAAATTCATTCAGGAACAATCGATCCAGACCTCGGTGGTGGTCATTACCGCCAACGGCTCCATCAACACCGCCGTCGAGGCGATGAGACTTGGCGCCGCCGACTTCGTGCTCAAGCCCTTCAACGCCGACCGGTTGGTTTTCACGCTTCGCCACGCTCTCGAGCGCCGGCAGCTGGAACGGATCGTCGAGACCTTCAAGGAAGACCTCGACCGAAAGGAATATTGCGGGTTCATCGGCTCATCGTTGGCCATGCAGGCCGTCTACCGGGTCATCGGCCGCGCGGCGGCCAGCAAGGCGACCGTGTTCATTACCGGGGACAGCGGCACCGGCAAGGAGGTCGCCGCCGAGGCTTTCCATTACCAAGGTTCGAGAAAGGACAAACCGTTCATTGCCCTTAACTGCGGCGCCATACCGAAGGATTTGATCGAGAGCGAAATATTCGGCCATGTCAAAGGCGCCTTTACCGGCGCCGTCGCCGCCCGGGAAGGCGCCGCGGCGCTGGCCGACGGCGGCACGTTGTTCCTGGACGAAATCTGCGAGATGGATGTGGACCTGCAGGTCAAGTTGCTGCGTTTCCTGCAGACCGGCAGCTTCCAGAAGGTCGGCAGTTCGGAAACGGAGAAGGTCGACCTTCGCGTCATTGCGGCGACCAACCGCAATCCGTGGGAAGAGGTCGAGGCCGGACGGTTCCGCGAAGACCTTTATTACCGGCTGCATGTGATCCCGGTTCACCTGCCGCCGCTGGCCGATCGCGACGGCGACGTCATCGAGATCGCCGAGCATTTCCTGCGCCAGTTCGCGGCCGAGGAAGGAAAAGACTTCCAAAGTTTTTCGCCGGAAGCCATTGCCTTGTTGTCGGATTACGATTGGCCGGGCAACGTGCGCCAGGTCCAGAACGTGGTCCGCAACATCGTGGTCCTGAACGACGGCGGCGTGGTCGAAACCGAGATGTTCCCGGAGCCCTTGAAATCCTGGTCCGGCGAAACTCAGGCGCCGGCGAAGCCCGAGCATGCTCCCATTTCCCCACGGTTGATGGCTGAATTCCTGAACGAAAAGGAAATTCCGGCCGCTGGGGACACGGCCCCGGCATCGGGCCTCCAAATCCGCCCCATGTGGGAGGTCGAACGCGAGAAGATCGAAGAAGCGATCCGGGCGTGCGACGGCAACGTGCCCCGGGCGGCGGCGCTCCTCGAACTCAGCCCGTCGACGCTGTACCGCCGGCTCAGGGATTCAGAAGACAACGATTCCGAGACCCTCGCTCAGGCCGTCGGCTGAACCTCCTGAGACGCCCCTTCGGCCGTCATGGCCATGGCGATGGCGGCGGCATGGTTGAGAAGCATGACTTCGCCATTCCGCAAGGCCTCCGCGAGCTGTTCCCGGGTCAGTAATTCAATCTCCATGGTTTCCAGGTCGCCGGACTCCGGTTCCCGGATCTTCCTGGCGCCGGCGGCCATGAAGAAATGGCCCTTCCCGCAACCGAGGTTGCCGTTGACGACATAAGACCCCAGGCTTTGCCAACTTTCGGCCTGGTAGCCGGTTTCTTCCAGCAATTCCCTTTTGGCCGCTTCTTCCGGGTCCTCGCCTTTCTCGACCAGGCCGCCCGGAAGGGTGAGGCTTGTCCGCTGGGCGCCGTGCTTGTACTGGCGGATCATGATGACTTCGCCCGAGGGGGTCTCGGCGAAAACGACGATGAAATCCGGCAGCGCCAGTTGGTAAAAGTCGTCGATCACCCGGCCGTCCGGAACCCGCACCT
>JADFNT010000325.1 GCA_022563215.1 Pseudomonadota bacterium | reverse complement strand
CCACGTCCAGCTCCGGCGACGGAGGCTCGTGTTCGGGCACGCCCTCAATATGCTCGATCTCGTGCGGCAATTTCATCCGAAATCAATGTCGGGAGGACCGGCCGAAGTCAACCGCGGCGGTTGACGTTCGCCCCGCCAAGTCACTTTTTTTTTAGATTCACATGGCCCGTAAATCGGGAAGGCGATTTCAACGGCCCACGATCTGCTCTAGTATCCGCCCCGGGCCACGGCGCCGCCGTCGGAAGCGACTAAGGTGCCGGCTCCCAAATCCTCCAAACCCCTCGGCCCCCCGGCGGCGGCTTCGACGGCTTCGCCGCCCGCCGCACAACCGGCGCCGGCGCCCGTTGACCAAGGGTTCCTCTATTCTCCTTATCCGTTTCCGACGTCGTTGCCTGTTTCTCCTCCGCCGTTCGCGCTGCCGTCCGCCTCTCCGGGGTCGGCGCCCCGACCGGCGCCCGAAACCGCGTCCATGCCGCCGCCGGGGCTTGAGGCGAAACCGCCCCTGTTCACCCCTTTTCCGGCCCGGCCCCCCGAGGCGGCCAAGCCGGTGGCCCCCATCCGCTCGACCGTGCCGACTGTCACTTCCGAGGGTACCGTCAGGGTGGGCTTGCTGCTGCCGTTGTCCGGGGCCAACGCGGAATTGGGCCAGGCGATGTTGAACGCGGCGCAAATGGCGGTGTTCGATTTTGCCGACAAGCGCTTCGAACTGTTGACCCGCGATACCAAGGGCACGCCGCAAGGCGCGGTTCGGGCCGCCACCCTTGCCGTCGGCGACGGTGCGTCGATGATCCTCGGCCCCCTGCTGTCGGCCTCGACCCGCGCCGTCGGTCCGGTAGCGCAAGCCGCCAACGTGCCGGTGGTGGCCTTTTCCAGCGACCGCTCCGTCGCCGGCGGCGGCATCTACACCATGGGCTTCCTGCCGAGCGCCGAAATCAAACGCATTGTCGCCTTCGCCCGGTCCAAGGGCGTGCGCCGGTTCGCCGCCCTGGCGCCCGACAACGTCTATGGGGAAACCGTGGTCACCGCCTTCGAGGACGCGGTCGCCGCCAACGGCGGCACCGTGGCCCGGGTGCAGTTCTATGATCCCCAGGCGGAAAGCTTCGATGACGCCGTCCGCGCCCTGGCCAATTACGGGGCGCGGCGCCAGTCGCTCCTGGCTCAGCGCCGCGAACTGGAAGGCCGCGAAGACGAAGTCTCGCTGCGCGCCCTGAAAAGGCTGAGCCGGTTGCAGACCCTCGGCGAGCTGCCGTTCGAGGCGCTGTTGGTCGCCGACGGGGGCAAGCGGCTGCAATCCGTCGCCGCCCTGTTGCCGTTCTATGACATCGATCCCAAGAAGGTGCGGATGCTGGGTACCGGGCAATGGGACGTGCCCGGCATCGGCGCCGAGCCGGCGCTGATCGGCGGCTGGTTCGCCGCCCCGTCGCCGATGGCGAGGACCGATTTCGTCGCCGCCTACCGCGAGACCTATGGCGCCGCCCCGCCCCGCCTGGCGACGCTCGCCTATGACGCCGCCGCCCTGGCGGCGGTGCTGGCGAGGGGCAAGGACGGGCCCGATTTTTCGGCCCGCGCGATCACCGTGCCGAGCGGCTTCTGGGGCCGCGACGGTATTTTCCGCTTCCTGCCCGAAGGCATCGCCGAACGGGGGCTGGCGGTGATGAAAGTGGTCCGCCATGGGGCCGAGGTCATCAGCCGCGCGCCCGAGACCTTTAAGGCCAAGACCAATTAGGGGTATCCCCTTAAAAAATCAACGTCAGGGGGGACGAAAATGAAAAATCCACTGAAATCAGCGGATTTGCAGGGTCTGCCGGGCCAAATTGCCGCCGCCACCCTTGTTGTCGCCTTGGGGGTTGGTTTTAGCGAGGCCAGGGCCGCCGACCCTGACGTCGTTGCCACGTGGACGGGTGGCATTCATGTCCTGCCCGGCACGGCGACCCGGAGCGGCAATAACGAAGAAATCCCCTTCGAGGACGAAACCCCGGAACAATGGGCCAAACGGATCACGCGGGATGTGGTGAAGCCGGGGGTCAAGGTTCCCGCCGTCATCTATGCTCACGGCTGCACGGGGCCGGTGGCGGCCGGAACGTGGGCGATTCCGTTCAACGATTTCGGCTTCGCCTTCTTCGCTCCCGACAGCTTCCGGCGGCCAGGAAGGGTGTCGCTCTGTTACACGAGTGGTGGGGATAGCCTGGGTAAATACATCATGCGCCAGGAAGAAATCAGGTTCGCCCTCGAACAGATAAAAAAATTGAGTTGGATCGACAAGGACCGCATCGTCCTGGTCGGAAAAAGCGAAGGCGGTGCCGCGGTATCGGATTGGGGCGGCGACGGCTTCATCGCCCACATCATCATGGCCTATGACTGCCGGCATCTCGGCGGCGGACCAATGGCGCCAAGCGGCGTCGCCGTGTTGAACCTGGTCGGCGCCAATGATCCGAGAGAACAATTATGCTCCATCAGCCGCTCAGTCGGCGGCTCGGACTCCCATACCATTTCGGACCAGGCCCATAGTTTCGCGGGGGCGCCCCAGGCGGTGGCCTTCGTCGCCAGGTTCCTGAAAGCATGCTGCGGTTATAAACCGAAAGACGCCACCGCCAGCCTGGATGCGGAAGCCGCGGAAACATCCAGGCGCCTGCTGCAGGCCTGCAGTCGCCATGAGGTATTTCGACGCTGGGCAACTTCCGGTGAAGTCGCATCTGTCCTGCACGAATTATTCTC
>JADFNT010000035.1 GCA_022563215.1 Pseudomonadota bacterium | reverse complement strand
CACGCGCATGGTGTCGACGGGCAAAAGTCCCGATAACTGGGTCAGTTCCCGGGTGCCGAGGGGTTTTCCCAAAATCTTTTCAAGCCGCGTCTTCAATGCCGGCATGCCTTCGACGGCGATATCGAAGATCAGCTCCTTGACCCGCCACGCAAAGGACTCGACGGCGGCGAGCTGTTCCGGGCTGGCATCCACCAGATCGAGCAAATCGAGCCCCGCCAGGGCTTTCCTGATGGCCATGTAATCCTCGTCCCCGGCCAGCAGAAATTCCATGAACGGGGTGATTTCCTCGTCCGCATCCTCGGGCCAGCCGCCGATGGCGACATTGCGTTCCGACAGCGTCGCCACGTCGAGCCCAGGCACGTTGAACACGGCCAAGCCCTTGGCGGTGGCGCGCCCGACCCCTTCCACCTGCCCACCATGACAGGCGCCGCAATTGTCCTCGAAGGATTTGACCAGCATCTTGAGACCGACTTCGTCGGGCACGTGACAGGATTTGCATGCTTTCGGCGCCGATTGACGCATTTCCTTGTCGAGGAAATGCTTGCCGATGTGTTTTAAGTGGTCGAACCGGATCCGCGACCGCCGCTTGAAGGGGAAGCGGTCAAATTCAGGGTGGCCGTCTTCGAGGCTGGCGAACTGAAATGAATGGCAGAACTGGCAATTGGTGTTTGGCATCGCCGTCAGGTCAAAGGTCCGGCCACGGTGTTCCCGGTGACACGTCAGGCACGGCAAGGAGCTTTCGAGTCCCTTCGCGGGATTGAACAACATCGCCGCCGAGGCGGGTATCGCCGCCCATGAACCGAGCGACGGGGGATTGGCGTCGAGGGTCAATTCCGCGACCCGGGACGGTGAAAGGCCATGCGGCCGGAGACTGTCGCCGCCGAGGTCGTGGCAGGCAAGGCAACGCTTGGAGTCGGCGATATCGGTCTTTTCGGCGAAGGCGGCGTGGACCCAGGCCGTCGGCCCCTTGTCGAAAGCGGAGTGGCAGCCTTTGCAGTCCTTCAGCCCGCCATGTTGAAACGTCAAGGGCCCCGGATCGATGAAGGTGGAACCGCCGCCGGCCAGAAGAACGAGCAGCAACCCGAAGGTCAGCGCCGCCACCCGCCGGGCCGCCGCCCCAGGCCGCGCACGCCAGTTCATCACCGGCCGGCAGCGCGCCACCGGCTTGCAACAGGTTCCGTCGGGGAACGGCCCGCGCCGGCACTCCCCGCCGGACAGGTCGGAGCGCGTGCAGTGCCAGCGGTCGTTCCTTTTCTCCGGCCGGCATTCGAAATCGGCCCGGCACGAACCATCGGCGCCGGGCCCGATTCGGCAGGGGGAGCCTTCGGACTGGCGGCCGCAGGTCCAGGTCTGGTTGGGCCTGGAGTAGGAGCTGGAACGGAAGTCGAATTTCTGCAGCAGCCTTTTCATGAAACGCCCCCACCGAAGGCATAGACGACCACCAGGTGCAACACCGCCAGGATCAGCAGGCTGTAGGTGATTGGAACGTGAACCAGCAGCCAGGCCTTGAGCGCCAGGTTCAACGCATAATGAAAATCCATTTCGTCTTTCTTGTTGACCAGGTCGCGAAGGCGATCGGCGTATTCGTTTTCTCGGTTATTCAGGTAACGCTGCATGTTGTCGATTTCGTTCATCAGCCAGAACCGGGCCTGCCCGGACGCAAACAGGTGGCGCAGGCGGTTCCTGGGCCCGCTGAAGAAGCTGGACAGGTGGCGCAGGTAGAAATCGCTGATGGTTGACGAATTGGTTTCCCGGGCCGATTCCAGGACCAGGTCCTCGGCCTCGTTGCGAAGCTCGGCGATAAAGGCGGGAATGCGTTCGAAGATCACCTCTTCGCCCCGCCGCGTCAGGCGGGGCGGCAAAATCCGGGACAACATGAGGCCGACGATGCCGCTGACAACGACGATCACGAAAAGGACGGTGATGGTGATTTCCAGGCCGCCGTCGGGAAGGCGCCAACCCACGTGTTCGGCGAATAGAAGTATCACCAGCCATCCCGCATAGATGTGCAGTTGCGCCCAGGTGCTGGCGGAGCCCAAGGGAAGGACGGTGATTTTCTTGCGCAGATGGAACAGCGCCAAAAACCCCATCACCGCCAGCAGCACCCAGCCGGTAAAAAACGGCCCCTGATAAAGGCTGGCGTCGTAAACGGCGAAAACGAGGACGAGGATCGCCCCGATCATAACCGTGATGGTAATATTGAGCCGGCGGCGGACGGTGATGTTCATCGGCGGTTCAACCACCGGGCCAGGGGCGGGCGGTCTTCCATATCGAAACGTTGCAAGGCATCATGGGGACAGGCCCGTTGACAGGCGGGTCCGCCCGGCTGATCGATGCACAAATCGCACTTGGTCGCCTTGACGATCGGCTTTTTGGTCTCGCCGTCGACGATGAAAACCCCGTGCTCGTCGCGGACTTCGACCATGCGGATGTTGTCGTAGGGGCAATTGGTGGCGCAGGTGGCGCAACCGATGCAGGTGTCATCGTTGATCACCACTTGTCCGCCCTCGGCATTGCGGTGGATGGCGCCGGTCGGACACCCGATCATGCAAACCGGATCGACGCAATGCATGCACGCGTTGGCGACCATGTAGTGATCGAAGGTCCGGCCGTGGCGTATGAAACGCGGATTGTTGTTATGGCCCTTGGCGCAGGCATCGACACAGGCGTCGCAGCGCACGCAACGGTCGAGGTCGATGAGCATGGTCGACGTGCCCTTGATGAAGCGGTGTTCGACCAGCACCTCCAGGGTATCGGTATCGATCTTGGGGATGGCCTTGGCTCTTTTAAATCTTCCGCGCTCTTCGAACGGATGAAAGACCTCCGCCGGGCGCCGTTCCGCCGGCGGCGGAAACATGAATTTGGGTAAGTCGGGCAGGACATGGGTTTCGATAATCGACGTCGGCACCCGCAAGATATCGGTGTATCCGACGGCCCGCAGCGTGTGCTGCATGGGAATGATCTTATCCGTGCCTTCGAGCCAGTTCTGGGCGATTTCCTCGAACCCGAACAAGGCCCCGGGGCCGATGTAGCGGATGGTCTTTTGGCCATTGTTGACCCGGTAGGAAACCCGGGCCGATCCCGAAGCGATGATCAACAAACCGTCGGGATAATCGCCTTCGTGGACGATGACCGGCTCCATCGCCAAGCGCTCATGGGGCGGGCTTTCGAGATACCGGTTGTAGGAAACGTGCCAGTCGAAGTCGCCATAGGTCTCGAACAGGGTCGCGTCGGCGATCTTGTCTAGCACCCCGTCGTCGAGGTGATGGAACAACGGCGTTTCCATGAGGTTGTTCTTGAGGCTGTTTTCACGGTACAGCCTGTCCACGTTTTCGCGGAAGCTGTCGACCCGCTGGCGGATGTCGCGGATGCCCTGGCGGCGGATCTCCACCAATTCGACATCGTCCTCGGCAAAGATGGTGGTGGTGCGGGCGGCACGGGTCAGCGCCGCAATTTCGCCGAACAAAACGCCGGGGCCGATTTTCTTGGTGTTGAATTTTTCCAAAATCGCCGGCACGTCCCGAAGGAAGGTCAATTTCTCGGCGCCCTCGGCCGTGCGGGTGCCGGTATCGCGGCCGGCGGCATAACGGTCCGGGTCGCGGACTTCCGGCAGCTTGGGATTGCGCCAAAGCTGCCCGAGGGCGGCGAGGAACCCTTTTTTCGGTAACTCAGAGCGGCCGAGGAGGGTTTCGGACAATTCCGAAGGCGGCAAGATAACGCGGACATGGCCCGATATGGGTAGGAAGGCCGTGGTCCCGTAATCCCCGGTGCGGACGATGATATCGCCCAGTTTGTAATGCCGGATCCGGGTGTCGTTGCGGATGATGTCGCGGAGCGACACCGTTTCCGAGAACTTGGACGTGTCCATGTCCCGGAACATGTCCAGGTCCATGATCCTGTCGACCTCGGACTCGCTCATGTCCGGGCTGAATGGGTTGTCCCAACGCTCAGGACGTTGGATCGCGACCCCGGTGGCCATGGTTCTCTCCTAGTCCTGGTTCAGGGTTTCGGTTAGGGGGCCGGTTTCCCCTTGTACTTGTCGGCCCCCGGCACCAGGGCATCGATGGCCGCGAACTTGGACCCATCGTAAGCGTCGGAGAATTTCTCCGCCGCAGCGGAGATTTTATCCGCCGCCGCGGTCAAATTGGCGGCGTTGTTGAGCTTCAGCTTCACGGCCCCGGCGGCGGCCACGATGGCTTCGATCTCGGGCGTCTTGACGGCACCGGCTACCTTGTTCATCGCCTTCCTCGCCGCCGACGCCCGCTTGGCCATGGATACGGCATAGGCGGCCTTTCGGGTCGCCTTGGCGATGCCGCGAAGGGCGAATTCCAGGTCCAGGGCCTTGCCGACGATATACATCATGCGCTTGCGGGCCGCCGATGCCTCGTCGTTGGGTTTCGAGTACCAGACGTTATGGCGGACCTCGCCCTGGCTCCAGGCCACCAGGTCGAACTTGCTGCCGGCGGGATGGCCGCCGACGTTGACCAGCTTTTCGTTGGGCACGGTGTGACAACCGTAACAGTTGGCCGCGACCTTATAAAGCCGCATCGGCCGGATCATGCCGGCGGCCTCGGATTTGGCGTAGCGGGCTATCTTGTGATCAGGCTTTTCGCTTTCCATGGTCACGCCCTTACCGCCGTAATCGCCGTGTTCCTTGATCCATTTCTTGCCGGCGCCGTGGCACGATTCACACGTGATCCCGGCGATGGGCTTGACCTTTCCCTTCACTACCGCCGACGTGAAATGGCAGCTCAGGCAGGCGCTATCGGCCTTCATGCGGCGGATGCCCAGGTTCTTGGCGATCTTCTTGGCTTCCTTCTTGCGCGACAACTCCTTGAAGGTGATCGCGTGCCGGGTCTTTTTCCAGACCGCGACGGAGGACTTGTGACATTCGCCGCAGGCGTCGGGACCGGCGACGTTGGCGGGGTCCAGCTTCAATTCCTGAGCCGAGGCCGGGTTCCCGGACGCCGGCATCGCCATCGCAACCATAAGACCCAGGGCCGCATACGCGGGGCAGGGGCGAAAAACTCGGTTTAAAAATTTCTTCATCATGGTCATCCTCGGTAAATTCCCTTTTCTTCCCTTCCGTCACGCATCGAGCGTCAGGGCGGTTTTCGGCACGGCAACGCAAGTCAGGCACGATCCTTCTTCGGGGGCGGCCCCGGGATCGGTGAGGTAGGATACCTGGCCGGATTTGACGGCGACAACACAGGTGCCGCAATTTCCGGCCCGGCAGCCGGAATCGATGACGATGCCGTTGTCTTCGGCGAATTCGAGCAGGGATTCGGCGCCTCCATCCCATTTCAGGGTCTTGCCAGAGCGGTCGAAGATCACCTCGACGGCTTCCCCTTCGCCGGCTTCGGGAGCCTCGGCCTTGGTTTTTTTCACCGTCGCCGACCCGAAGGCCTCGAAATGGATGTCTTTGTCCGGCACGCCCCATTCCTTCAAGCCGCCGGTGAGGAATTCCATCATCGGTGGCGGGCCGCAGATATAGAATGTGTAGTTGTTGGACGGCAGCAGTTCCTTGAACAGGTCGACGCTGACGTGGCCCGAATGTTGATAATCCCGGCCTTTCTCGTCGTCCTTTTGGGGGTCGCTGTAACAGACGCGCAGGTGAAGGTTCTCGTTGGCTTGGTTCAAGGCCTCCAACTGCTCCTTCATCAGGTGTTCCTTGCCGTTGCGTACGCCGAGGAAAAACCAGACCTCGCGCTTGATCCCGGATTCCGTCAACGCCGCCAGCATGCTCAGGACCGGGGTAAGGCCGATGCCGCCGCCGATGAAGACGATGGGAAGGTCCGACGTCATATCGAGAAAGAATTGGCCGCTGGGCGCCTTGACGTCCAGGATGTCGCCTTCCTGCAACATGTCGTTGAAGTAGGTGGACGATAACCCCGACGGCCCGTCGGGGTTATCGGGCGGCGGCGGGACTTTCTTGATCGATACCCGGTAGCAATCGGGATTGTTGGGGCTGTCGGACAGCGAATAACAGCGGATGACGGGCTTCGGTTCGTCCGGAATCCGCAATTGGAACGTCAGGTATTGACCCGGCAGGAACGGCGGCAACGGCTTGCCGTCATGGGGCACCAGGTAAAAAGAATGGACGTCTTTCATTTCCTTGACCTTCCGATGGACCTCGAATTTCCGGTGGCCGCTCCACGACAACGTCGTCCTCTCGCCTTCCTTTTTTCTTTCCGCCGTTGCGATTTCGGCCTGATAGCGGAGCGAATCGAGCGTCACGCGCCGCTGTTCACGCTCGATGGCCAACCGGCGGAAGGACGAGACGATCAGAAACACCGATTGGATAAAGACGGCGCCGACAATGACGACGCCGGCGACCTGGATGACGGCGGGGGCCAGGATCATGGTCATGGGAGAAGTTGCTCCCGAGGGGAAAAAAGACGGATCAGGGCGGAGAAGCCGGATGCCGACATGATGCCCTCAATAGACAATGAGAAGTTCGGCGCGGGCCCCAACACCATCGTCCCGTTCGCCGTTGAAAACATAGAACCCTTCCAGTTGGGCCTGGATTCGCCGACCAAACGCCTGCTGAAGCTGGAACCCTATGCCCAGTTGGTCGAAGCCCTTGCCGTCGTAATCATGGCGGCCGGCGATTTCGAGGATCAGGTTGCGGCGGTGATTGTCCCAAAAGGCCTGATAGCCGGCGGCAAAACCAACCACGTCGTCGGTAAAGGGACTGATCTCGGCCCCGTAGGTGCTCAGGTTGGGCGACGCGAACAGGATGCCGAGGCTGGCCAGCGGCCCGCCGAGGATCTGTTCGCGCCCGGCCTGGGTGAAATTACCGATGCCGATGAAAGGATTGAAATACGCGATATCGTCCGACCCCGCCACAGTCGACGAAAACTCCGCCGACAGCAACGTTCCGTTGCCGATCACGTTGCCGCCGATTTCCTTGTCGATGGCGATCGAATTGTTGATCCTGAAGGCGGTGCTCATGCCGCCCAGCACCCTGAGCCGCTGGATCGCCGAAGCGCCGATATAAAACGCATCCCCGTTGGCCGCATTGTCGTCGACATAGATCATGTCCAGGTTATAGGTGCTGACGTGGGTGTCGGCGAAAACAAACAACGCATACATGTTGGGGTCGGTGCCCCGGTTCCGGTCGTTGCGGTCCAGGCGGTCCCAAGCCCATAGGCCGGAAATGCGCAAATTCGAGGTGCCGGGGAAGACCAGGTTGTTGCGGACGAAGCCGACGGCATCGACGGTGTCGTTGAGGATGATGCCTTCCTGGAAGGTGAATGGCTGGCGGCCGACGGTGAAGCCGAAGTCGATCGGCTTGATGCCGGCCGGATCGAGTTTGGGAAACAAGCTGCCGATGTCGCCTTCGAAAAACAACGTCTCGACGTCAAAATTCAGCTCGTTGTTGAATTCTTTGTTGGAGCCGTCGAAGGTATAGCGCGTAAACCGGCTGGGCAGGTTGTTGTCGAAGGGCCTGAGCCCGAGCAGGATTTTCTCGGTTCCAGTCAGTTGCAGGTTGACGAATAAGTCCATCCGGTTGGCGATTTCCGTATCGCGAAGCCGGCCCGGGGCGCCGTTGTCGAAGGTCTGCACCGTAGTGCGATTGATGAAATAGGACCAAAGCCGGGGCTGCCAGATGGCGCCGATGATCGGCACCTCGAATCCCGCGTCAAGCGGGCCGGTATCCAGGAACGGATCGCCGAGTTCAAAAAACAGCGCCGGGCGGAAGGGAATTTCGCCGCCGGACTTGAACTTCACCACCTCGTCCTTGAGGGTTTCGACCTCGACGTGTTCGCCGAGCGGCCACAGCGAGCCGTACCAGGGCTTTTTCTTCATTTCGGCGGCATCGGCGGTTCCAATGACGCCAAGACAAACCGCGAAAACCACCAAAACAGGCGGAATCCGCGCCAAAAGCATTTCAACGCAACGGCCGAAACCGTGCATGGTAACCATCCTCCCTAGGATCATCGGCGGTCCTGCTCCAATAATGGTGCCGCCGTACGCCCTATTTCCCTTACTCTTTCCGGCCCTGGGGGACCGGCCTTAAACTTTTAAATCTTCATTCCTTTATATCGAACGTCAGGGATTTCTCCCACAACAATTGGGTGCCCGCCACCAACGCCCTGCCGGCGGCGGCGGGACTGATTCCGTAATCGAAGCCGACGTCCTGTATGGCGATCAAAAGGTTCACCGGCGCCGGTTGTTCCAACAACTTGATGGTCGCTTTATAGGGGCCTTTTCCGGTCAGGGCGCTGGCGTCGACCTCGTATTCGCCCCAGCGTTCGCCCAGGGGCTCGATGGCCCTTTTGTGGTTGCGTTCGGTCGGCGGTTCGCCGGTAAATATCAGCGACACCGGCGACGGCAGCACCCGGGGCAGGGAAATGACCGGGTAGGGGATCGGGATCACGTGTTCGATCTCGCCGCCGCGTCCGTTCTGGGTAACGAAATACGATTGCAGGCTGAACAAATAAGGATCGATGGGAACCTTGCCGGCGTGGACGTAGGATGAATGGCCGTCGCGCAGGTCGCCGTTGGGGTCCCGGTCGCCGGAACGGAAGATCACCTTGCCGTCGCGGTCGGTGACCGTGACGTCCAGCCACACCAGCCGTTCGCCGGAGAACCCAGTGGGCACGTTATGGCCGTCGGTGCCGCTCTTGACCTGGACCCGGAATTCGATGCCGTCCTTGTCGGCCTTGTCGGTGATCACGTCGCCCAGCAGATAGCCGTTGCGGAGAACCTCGAGCCGCATCTCGGTCGCCCATGCCAGCCGTTCGAGCTGATAGTCGATGATCTCGCGGGCGTCATAGCGGTCGTCCACCGACTGCCAGCGCTCGGGGAACCCGCTATCGTCCTTGACCTTTTCTTCGAAGGCGTCGCTGCCCCAACCGGCGGCGACGTCGAACTGCAGCCATTCCTTCAGCGTCGCCATGCGCTGCGCCTCGGCGTTATGGGGGAAGATGCCGGGGTGGATGATTGAATAGTCCGGGCCGGCGAAGAAATGGTTGGCGAGCTTCCTGGGCTTCGTCGGCACGCCGCCGACGACGGCGGCGGGGCCGACTTCATACCCCGAGGCCACGCCCTGGACCTTGCCCATGTGGCAGTCCTGACACGTCACGCCGCGGGCGGCGGCGGGGCTGGTGCGGTATTCGCTGAACGCTTCTTCCAGGCGGAAGCCGTTGAACAGGGTCACGTCATGACAGGTGCCGCAGAACACTGGCGCCGAGAGGCTTTTGAACTGCTTGACTTCCTTGTGGATCTGGCGGCCCGGTTTCTTGGGGTCGGTGACCACCCGGTATTGGTGGGCGTTGTCAAGCACCCGCGCCATTTCCTTGTTGCCCGTGGGCCCGTAGATCGGCGCCGTCAGCCCGCCCTCGACCAGGGCCAGGCGGCCGCTGGCCTTGTTATAGTCCCTGTCAATACGGTGACAGACGACGCAGGTGATGCCCTCGCGCGACGTCGGGTGCCGTTCCAGGTTGGAGGCGAAGGAGTCCTCGCCCAGGTTGGCGCCGACTTGGTTGTGGCAGCGCAGGCAGAAATCGCCGTTGGAGCCGTTGGCCAACTCGTTGATTTTATTGCTCAATGACAGGTAGACGGGGCTGAGTTGCGCATAGGCGTGCTGGGAGACCGACCACTCCTTGTATTGCTTGGGATGGCAGGTGCCGCAGGTGCCGGCCGACGGATAGCGGCTTTCGGCGAACAGCGCGTCATGGACGGCGGCGGTCAACGCCTGAAACTCGATTCCACATTACAGGGCTTTGACCAAATCGTCGGGCGGGCGATAAGGGAAGCCGAAGCGCGTCATCTGCAACTTTCCGACACGACCGTGGAAAACTTGCGTGCGCTCGGGTTCGAGCCAAGGGACGCGGAAACGCCGGGGGGCGCGTGATCGATTTACTGACGGTTTCCGATCTCAAGGTCGAGTTTCGAATCAACGATACCGTCGTACATGCGGTCGACGGTGCGTCGTTTCGCGTGCCCGAAGGGGCCACCGTCGCACTGGTCGGGGAATCCGGTTCGGGAAAATCCGTGATATCGCAGGCGATCATGGGCATCCTTCCGCAACCGGCCCGCATAACCGGCGGCCAGATCCTGTTCAGGGATTCGGACAATGGCGAAACGGTAACCCATATCGTCTCGCTCGATCCCGACAGCAAGCAGATGCGGTCGATCCGCGGCCGGCGCATTTCGATCATCTTCCAGGAACCGATGACCTCTCTGTCGCCCTTGCACACGATCGGCGACCAGGTCGGCGAAGCGCTGAAACTGCACCGGTCGGCGAGCCGCGCCGAAGCACAGGAGCTGACCAGTGAAATGTTGCGGCTGGTCGGCTTTCCCGATCCGGTCAGGGCGCTGAAAACCTATCCGTTCGAGCTGTCCGGCGGCTTGCGGCAACGGGCGATGATCGCGATGGCGCTGGTCTGTCGCCCCGCCCTGCTGGTCGCCGACGAACCGACCACGGCGCTCGATGTAACCATCCAGGCGCAAATTCTGAAACTGATCAAGGATCTGCAGGCGGAGCTTGGCATGGCGGTG